>JAYYZW010000069.1:0-15581 GCA_036339995.1 Pseudomonadota bacterium | reverse complement strand
TCGCCCGCAAGCGGGCTTCTACGGGTAACCACAGCACTGTAGGAGCCCGCTTGCGGGCGAATCAACGACGCGTCAAGTGGCCCGAAAGTTTTTGGGGTCCGTATGCGGCGACACCCAGGCTTCGTTGTCCTCGGCGGGGTCGTTGTCGAGCAATCCCACTGCTTCGATCTCGGCCATCGCGTCCTGGGTGAATTCCGCGCCGGGCGCGTCGCCCGCGATTACGAACATCAGCACCGAATGCTCCTCCTTGGGTCCGTCGGTGATGTTCTCGAAACGCCGAATCGCGCCCGGCGGGAACGAGATCACATCCAGGGGATCGAGGTCGGCGTGTTCGACCTCTCCGTTCTCGTTTTCCCAGCTCGCACGCCATTTACCGGTCATGGCGATAAAGGTCTCGTTGGTATCGTGGTTGTGCATCATCGGCCCTTTGCCCGGCAAGGCCTCACAGTAGCCGAGATTGAAACCTTCGGAGATCTTGAGCGCGGACATGCGCGCGGCCTTGGCACCGACTGGTGACAGCACGCCTTCGTGCTCGTTCTCAGGAGGCTGGAAGCCGATGACGTTGTACAAGATGCGCTCGGCGCCTGGCATGTAACTGTCGGGCAGTCCGCCGTCGAATCCCTTGAGATCCTTGAAGCGCGCGACCCGTTTCATCATCTTTTCTTTCGACACGAATTTACGCGGAAGTTGTTCTTCGAAAGCCACGACGCTCTCCTTTAGTGATCGACTGGTCTCAATAGCATAGTCACATCCCGGTCGTCGCGAAAGGCGCCATGGACCGCGTTGAACAAATCGGTTCGGATCTTAAGTCCCCTGTGGGCAAGCTCTAAGAACCTCCCGATGAATGGCGATTAACGGATCGCCACTGGATTGATGACGGCTTGCACCGCTCCGACGAAGCGCGGTTGCCCGAGTACGAAGAGGAATTCCCAGCCGTCGTCCTCGGCGAGCGCACGGGTATCCATGTTCTCGAGCAGGTAAATTCCTTTTTTCGTGATCAATTCCTGGTGCACGGGAAAGATCTGACCCTCGGTTTCGAACGGAATCACCTCCACGCCAAAGGTGTCGGCGCCGACCGCGATCACGCCAATCTCGGCAAGGTAGCGCGCGCCTTCGATGCCAACTCCCGGTTCGCCCTTCATGAATCGGGCGCCGTCTTCCTCGGCGACGTTCTGCCACCCGGTATGAAACAGCACCACGTCACCTTTGCGCAGGTCGATGCCCTGCGCCTTGGCGGCGGCCTCGATCTCCGCCCGGTTGATCGCGGTGCCCTCGTCCAGGATTTTCTTGCCCTTGAGGCGCGCGATATCCAGCAGCACGCCGCGCGTGACGATGGGCGGAATATCAGAAATCGAAAACGTGGTGAGCCCGGTAACCTTGGTGAAGTCCTTGGCATGGACGCCGTTGTAGTAGACATGGTTGATGCCGACGTGGCCGAGCCCGTCGATCTGGCTGCCGATCCCCAGCCAAGTCATCATCAGGTCGTCGTTGCTGGTGAGCTTGTTGTCGCCCCACGGCGTACCGGTACCGTCTTCGAGTTGCAGGATAGTCATCTGATATTTGCGCGGGGGATAAGCGGGTGTGTCGGGACCGGTTTCGACGCCGAGCGCGTAGGTCTTGCCGGTCTTGACGAGCCGCGCGGCTTCGACGACTGCGGCCGGCGTCATGCGGTTGACGGCGCCGAGCGTGTCGTCCGGCCCGAATTCCGATGGATACCAGTCTTCGGCCTGGGTCAGCGTGGCAGTGAATGCGGCCGTCAACGCGGCCAGCACAATCGGTAGTCTCAAAATGGCTCTCCCTTCGGCAGTTCGAAAAATCCCGCAACAGTGTACCTAAATCGATGTTTCGAATGATAAGGGGTTTTATTCGCCCGCAAGTAGGCTCCTACGCGGGCAGGGTGATTCGCGGTAATCATCCATCGTAGGAGCCCGCTTGCGGGCGAATCCGGATTAATCTCGTAATTCGGCACATCGCACCGGCTCGGCGTTTTCACCACCAGCCTTCGCTTCTCAATTCGGCAAGCGTCTCGTCGAATGCCCCGATTAATGCCTCCACGTGATCCTCGCTCATCGGTGTCGACAGGGCCGCCATGCCGCGCATCGACACGTGGATCCCCCGGTTGCAGAGACCCAGAAAGGTGAGCAGGTTCAGGTCGGTATCGCCGGTGTGTGCGCACCGTGCATCGGTCACGGGCAGGGTGGTCCAGTGGATCTGGAACAGCGAGCCGGCACCCGTGATCTGGGCCGGTGCTTCGTGCCGGGCGATGGCATGGGCGATACCGGCACGCGCTTTCTCCCCCAGTTCATTGATGTGGCCGATGATCGCTTCATCGAGCATCTGCATCGCCTCGAGTCCGGCGCATACCGATATCGGGTTGGCGCTGAACGTGCCGAGGTTTGCCACCATGCCGCCTTCCTCCGGTTCGCCGAAGCGCCGCATGAATTCGCGGCGACCACCGACAGCGCCGATCGGAAACCCGCCGCCGATGATCTTGGCCATCGTCGTCAGGTCGGGCTGGATACCGTAGTAGCCCTGCGCGCCGCCGAGGGCTACTCGGAGCGAGATCACCTCGTCGCAGATGAACACGATGCCGGCGCGTTCGGTCTCTGCGCGCAGGACCTTGAGGAACTCGGCATCGGCCGGGATAACGCCGCCCGCGCCCAGGATCGGTTCGACGAGAATCGCCGCGAGTTCGTTGCCATAGCGGCTGACCGCCTCGCGTACGGCTTGCGGATCGTTGTATCGGATGAGTACGGCGTCTTCGGCGGCGGCCAGCGGCAGACCGCCGACATCGGGCGCGGGCCGGCTGAGACGACGCGGATCGTCCGGCACCGGCAGATCGTGTCCGCCCGCCATGACGAAATCGGACGCCCCGTGGTAGGCGCCCTCGAACAATCCGATCTTGTTGCGGCCGGTGTGCGCCCGTGCGCAGCGAAGTGCGACCATCACCGCTTCGGTGCCGGAATTGTTGAACACGACTTGCTCGATGCTGCCGATCCTTTCACACAGCAGTTTCGCAAGTTCGTATTCCTGCGCGCCGGGCGCCGAGTACGCCGTGCCGCGCGGCAGTTGGTGTTCGACTGCGGCGTTGATGCGCGGATGCGCGTGTCCGTGTATCTGCGCCGTGTAGTTATTGTGGAAATCGATCCGAGTATTGTCGTCGAGATCCGTTCCAGTCACGCCTTCGGCATGAGCGAGGTAGAACGGAAAGGGCGGGTGCTTCAGCAGCGCACGCGAGGTGCCGGCGGGCACGTATTCGCGCGCCCGTAGGGCGTGCTCGAAAGATTTCTGGTTCTTTTCGACGAAGCTGCGATGAATGGCAGAATCCTGCACGTCGCGCCGGGCGCCTGCTTTTTCTGCGCTACTCATTGATTGACTTCATTCCCGGGTCCCGGTGTTGTCGCCGGCATTTCCCCAGATGTCGCCGAGCCACGACGGGACCGCACCCAGTGCGTCGCGAAAGCCATCGAGGTCGTAATGCCCGTTCGCGTCGACCCGAGTCAGGCGTACGGGACATCCACTTGCCTGTAATTCGGCGACCAGCGATTCCAGGCGCGTCAGCTCGAACAGTTCGTCGCTTGCCGTATGAAAAGTGAACACCGGCACCGTGCAAGCGATGCCGCCGTTGGGGAAGCCCGATACGGGAACCGCTGCCGAAAACGTTTCGGGGTAGTGGGTGACGTAATGCCAGGCGCCGATCGCGCCCATGCTGTAGCCGGTGACGATGATGCGCGCGCTATCGACATCGTAGGTTTTAATCAGCGTGTCGATGAGACGCATGACAAAGGCTTCGTTTTCTTCAGTGTGCCACTGCCCGTTGATCGATTCGGGCGCGACATAGACGGCGTGGAGGGGGCGGAAGGCCGGTTCGACCAGTTCTTCGAGCAGCGGGCGTCCGTAGAATCGCGTCGGCGTCCCCGCGTAATGCATGACGAGAACCAGGGGCGGTTCCACGCCACTGCGAGGCTCGGGCAGCGACAGGGTGAATCGCGCCGTGCGGCCGCCGTCCAGCTTGGATTCCACATCGTAGACACCGGGCGCAGACGGGAGGGCGCGATCGGCCTCGTCGCCATAGGCGATGCCGGAGATCAGCCACAACATGAGCGCGATTTTTTAAACGGCATTACTGACACGACGTTAAATCATTGTTATCGAGAAATAAAAGTAATAATCCACGTGACGGTAACGCGCACCGGCGGGGCGTGTGCGAGGTCTGCCTTCCATTGGAGTCCATCGCGAGCGCGCGAATCAGTTCAAGGGGGTCACCCGTCGCTTGTGGCGGGACCAGCATCCGCCACCATGGGTAAGGACGCATCGGCGCTCCATTCGGCCAGCGAGCCGTCGTAAACGGCGACTTTCGTTCGGCCCAGGCGCCGCAGGGCGAACGCATCGGCGGTCGCCGCGATGCCGCCACCGCAGTACGTAATCACGGTTTCGGTCCGCGGTCGAAAAGCCGGTTCGAACATTTCGCGAAGCCTGGCCTCGGGCAGGAATTCGCGGTTTTCTGCGTCGACGATGTCGAGGGCCGCCGCATTCATCGCGCCCGGAATGTGCCCGGGCCGCGCATAGGGTTGTTGCTCTCCGGAGTACATCGCCGCTGGTAAAGCGTCGATCAAGCAGGTCGAATCCACGCCGAGAGCACGCTCGACCTCGTCCCTGTCTACGAACCAGCCCGGGCGTATATTCCCTTCGAATTCTCGCGGCAGGATGTCCCGTGGTTCGGACGACACGGGCGCCCCGGCTGCGCACCAGGCGGTAAAACCGCCGTCCAGCACGGCCACTTCGTCGAATCCGAAAGCGCGCAGCATCCACCAAACACGGGTCGCCCACATCGTATAGGTACGGTCGTAGACGACGACCCGGACGCCGGACCCAATGCCGGCCCTGCCCATGGCTTGCCCGAACCGCGCAGCCGACGGCAGCGTGAATTGATACGGGCTGTCCGGATCCGACAGGTCTTCGAGAATGTCGGCGAACGCGCTGCCCGGACTGTGTGCGGCTTCCCAGTCGGCCCGCCCGGAGTGGAAGCTTAACGTGCCGCTCTCGCCGATCTCGAACACGACAGTCGATTCGAGTATGACGAGGTCCGGGTCGTCGAGATGCCGTTGGAGCCAGTCAACTTTAACCAGTTCGTCCATTGATCTTCCTCCTTGGGTTAAGGGCGTACTCAAGCGCGCGCGGTCGAGCCGCCGTCTACGGCCAGAATCGTCCCCGTACAATACGATGCCTCGTCGGACGCGAGATATAAACAGGCGTAAGCGACTTCCTCGGGTGTCGCGGGCCGGCCCATCGGCGCGATCAGCTTGGGATTTTCCGGCGAGAACAACTGGTCCAGGACGATTTCGACCATCTGAGTTTTAACGAAACCCGGTGCTACCGAATTGACTCGGATGTTGTCGTCGACGTAGGCCACCGACATCGACTTCGTCAGGTTGATGCTCGCGCCTTTGCCCGCCGTGTAGGTGTGCGCATCGGGCGCGCCGCCCATGCCGAATATACTCGAGACGATGACGATCGATCCCTGTTGTTGCTTCTTCATCTGCTGAATGACGAGGCGGCAGACGTAGAACAGGCTGTCGAGATTAAGCGCCATCACTTCCCGCCATTTGTCGATGGGGGTCGTGTCGACCGGGTCCATCGAGCCGATGCTCGTTTCCTTGAGGCTGTAGCCAACGCCGGCCGCGTTGAGCAGGATGTCGATGCGGCCGTAGGTGTCCATCATCTGTTTTACTGACGCTTCGGCCCCTTCCGGAAGAGACAGATCGGCACTGAAGACACTGCCCGTGCCACCTTCCGCTTCTACCAACTTCACGGTTTCGTCGAGATTGGCCTGGGTACGCGACACGCCGAAAACCTCGGCGCCTTCTTTGGCAAACAAGATCATGCAGGCGCGGCCGATTCCGGTACCGGCGCCGGTGATCAGGGCTGTTTTTCCTTCCAGACGTCCCATCATTCAATCTCCATTAGTCAATTAGATCGTTTCGCCGATCGGATCGGCCACACCCGTACTGCATCGCTATTCTTCGCGCTGGCGCCCGAGCAGGCGCAGCAGATCTTCGTGCAATTCGAACCACACTGTGTGATAGCTCTCGATGCGCGCGTCGCTGACCCATTCGACCTTGCCGTCCTCGGCTTTTTCCAGGGCCGCGAGCAGCCTGGTCTTGTAGCTGCCGAAGCGCGCGTGGCGCTCGATCATGCGTTCGAGTATCGCTTCGAAACGTTCGTGTAGATCGCCGAGACGGTCGATGAGTTTGTGGTCGTAATCTGGATCGGAGTGATCGTTGGCGACCTTCTTGCCGCCGAAATCCATCGTCTGCCAATCGGTAATCAACTGCTTGAGATCAGTGTTGATGCGCTCGAATTGCCCGTAGCACTCGACGAAAGCAGCGTCGTCGCACAGACCGTCCCAGAACCGGGAGTATTCGCTCATGAGTATCATCTGGCCCGCAGGCGACAGCAGGAACTTGCCGTCGGTGCTGACGACCCGGCCCTTGGCCTTGGCTTCAGCAAGCACCTCGGTGACGAGCGGGACCGGCAGGCCGGACACACCCGCGACATCCTCGGCGCTGCCGTGTTTCTTGATGGCGACACCGTGCATGACCTGATGCAGGTTGCTGATCACAGGGTTCTCCTAAATATTCTGAAAAATGATCGTATTAGTGGGCAGCCGCCGCGGTCTTCGGACTCAAGGCTTCCCGCGTAGCGCTTCCACGTCCGCCCGCTGCAGGCCCGCCCCTTTGCTTTTCAACAGGCGCGATTCGCGCTGCTCGAGCGCGAACAATTCGTCTGCCAGCGGGGTATCGTAGTGGTACTTGACCCAGTCGGCGCACAGAAAGCGGTAGGGGTCCCGGCAGGTGCTCGGCACGAATTCGCGCGCGTGGCGATTGTATTCGTCCTGCGTCAGGATCCCCTGCGAGGTGCGGTAGCGATCATTCTTTCGCGGCAGGTAACTGTCGCCGGGACGCATCGGTCCAACCGAGGCGGTGTAGTCACCGTCATTCAAAATCGAATAGGGCAGGTAGCTCAATGCCCTCGCCGGGATGTCGTTGTGCTGCATCATGGTGTAGTCGTGCATGATCTGTGAGGGCGTGCTGATGTAACCGACCAGTTCACCCAGGAACAGGTTCCCATATTCGTCGTTGAGCAGCGGGCGAAAGCGCTCCGCACGTTCGTCGATCAGTATCCAGTCCTCCATTTCGTAAACGCCGGCGATGTGCGCGAATTCCTTGCCCACGCCGTAATAAGTGACGGCGCCCGCGTCGAGTAGCTGATCGCGCGACCATGCGGCCATTTCCTCCCACAGCTTCTTGGTCGCGCTCTTGATGATCTCCGTGAGTTCCTGGAACGTCTCGGCCAGTTCTCGCTTGCTTCCCATCCCGACCGGAATGTGTCCGTCGGTCAGGTAGTCCGCGGTGTAGAGCCCCACCGCCACCATGTGCTCCGATTTCATTTCGGGTTCGGATTCGAAAGAACCCCAGTCATCCAGCAGGTTGATGTGGCAATCCTCGAGGATCATGCTGACCGTGAGGTTGTTGTAGGGAATGTCCTGGCCCACGCCGTCCAGCCAGGGGTAGTCCGATTCAGCCAATTCACGGAAATCACGGACCAGCATCTCGCGCTTGTCGGCGATCTTGTACGGCCCGTGGTTATGGATCGTCAGTCGGCTTTCACAGGAGACCAGAAAGCCGTACTGCGCGGTGGTCGCCATGAAAGCCTGCGCCGCGGTATGCAGGGGATCGCCCGGGCGGCATTCGAAGGCATCAGCATGAAAGACCTGCAGGCGCTGCTCGGGCATGATCTGGGCCCGGTGATTGGCCTGCCGGTTCGTGATGTTGCCGTTGTTCCGGTGCCAGGAAAGCTGGAAGCGCTTCCAGAAATCGAGCACGTAGACGACGTCCTCGACCGCGTCGGTCGGCCGGATCACGCCCCAGTTGATGAGCATTTCCCGTCCGAGAAGATAGAAGCAGGGGATCGTCCAGGCCACGATCTTGATACCCTGGCTGCGCGCGCGATCGCCGATTTCCTCGGCGGACATGCGCTCTTCCATTTTTTTCATCAGGACGGGGTAGCGGTAGAAACAGTTGAGGTAGGAAAACAGGATGTAGGCCGACACCGGAAATATTTTCGATTCTTGCACCGTGCGGGTCGCGCACAGCCAGTAGGTTTCGTCCGCGTTCTGCTGGATGAGATTATTCGTTTCCAATAATTGGGCGTAGCTGATTTCGATATCGGACATGGACCTGCTTCCTGCTGAATGTTGGGAAAGACGTCTTAGACGGTTGTATCGATCGCCCGGTCTCAGGATTTTCCGGTCCGCCAGACGCGCGCCGACGCCTCGACGCCGCTTTGATAGTCGTCGGTCGTCTTTGCTTTGGCATACGTTTCGATTGCCAGCGTATCGCCGTCCTTGATACCGCTGAGCCGCGAGTTCATCAAACACGGAATGCCGTATTCGCGCGTCAGGATGGCGAGGTGTGAGCGTGTGGTGCCGCCGGCGCAGAGAACGCCCTTGAATTTCTCTAGTATCGGTGCCGTCAGGGTTCCACCGGAGTCGTCGACGATCGCGATCGTATCGGCCGGCACGCCGCCGGTCAGATATTCGAGAACCTTGTCGCTGGTCCTGACGTGCCGCGCGATGCCAGTCAGTGCGTTCGGATAGGTGACGACGTTGTCACCGGCGCCGCGTAATTCGCGGCCATCGGCATCCGCCTCCGCGGTCGGCGCCTCGGGATGCTCGAAACTGAAATCCTCCGCGTAGAGTCCCGAATCCTTATAAGCTTCGGGGCGCTCGACCGACGACGACATGGCGGAGGGTTCGAAACGGTAACCATTGTCCAGTAACTGCTGCTCGATGCGTGCGATGTCATCCTTAGTGATCGCCTCGTAGGCCTTGTCTGCTACGAAATCACGCCACGCGCAGCCGGCTTCGCCGAAGCGCCGTCTTACCAGGTCTTTTACGGCCGCGTTGTACGCTTCCACGATTGGGAAATCCGACTGGTATCCATACTTGTCAGAATCCACATACAGTCTGCCCATGGTGTCTCCCCTAGTGGCCGCTTGCGGGTGAATTCGGAACAATGCGCTAATGCGTAAATTCGTCTCGCAAGTGCGCGAGCTCGGCGTCGCCGAGGGCGCAGGCCTGCCGCAGGAATTCCTCGTCCGACCCGAATTTGGCGTCAATGATAGCGAAAGCCGACTCTAAATAAGATGCTCGGGTTTCCAAAAGTGGCATGACCAGGCGGCTGGACGCCTCGCCGGTCGCCTTGACCGCGTATTTCTCGAATACACGGTCCAATTCGGACGCCACCGGGAAATAGGTCTTCGAGAGCATGAAGTCGTAGAAAATGGTCTCGCGCGGTACATTCAAGGCGGTGAGCAGCAGCGCGGCACCAACTCCGGTTCGTTCCTTGCCGGCCGAACAGTTGATGAGGACATTGCCGACGCGCCGCGCCAGCAGAATCTCGAACAGCCTCGCATAACGCGGGGCCGCATCGACTATCAACGACTGCATCACTTCGTGCATGGCCGCGACCACGGCCTGTGGGTCGGTCGTGGATGCAAACAACCGGTGGAAAAAAAAGCGATCCCTGACCCCCGGCGGAATCGCCAGGATTTCGACGGCGGGATCGTTCGGCAGGACGGCGTTTTCGTGTTCGAGTTCTTCGTGTGTGCGGAAATCGCACACGGTTTGAATGTCGAGCGGTCCGAAATAACGCTTGTCGTTGCCGGTCAGTCGGGACAGGTGGCCGGAGCGGAAGAGGCGGCCCCAATCGACGCGGCGACCGTCGCGCGTTTCGTAGCCGCCGAGATCCCGGAAATTGATGCCGCCCGCCAGCGGCAGGGCACGCTCCGCGACGGTGATGCCGCGGCCCGCGGCCGGCTGCAGGCGGAAGTAAGGACGAACTCCCGGATCGAGGCGCTGAATATCGGCCTGTCCTTGTGCGTTTTCGACGAGGGGCGTCGAGAGATCAATTCCGGCCGGTGAGGAACCGGCATAGACCGTGACTGGTTGATCGTGGAAGCATCCATGCCACAGAATGCTGTAACCGCCGCCGGTGGCTTCGACTTGAATCGACTGCAGAACATCCATTATATTCGCCCCAAACCAGGGCGCATCCGTTCTCGTTCTGATCCTAATCCTCGCTACGATTTGCTCAGTCGGACCGGTTATCAGCGTGATACTCTCAACTCTGCCCGCCGGTTTTCGCTTGCAGCCATATCGAGAGCCAGCGATTCGTTGTCGACTCGGCCGTTGAAGACGATCCCGTAGACGTCGCGTGCGCGCTCGATCGTTTCCCAGCGCTCCAGCACGTCCCGCAACACCCGTTCCGGATCGCGTTCCAGTGGATCGCCGTAGCCGCCGCCGCCGCAATCGAGTCCGCGCACCAGTTCGCCGGGTTCGAGCAGGCACTCGACGACGCCCGGGAGCTTTTCTTGCGCGCCGTCCGCGCGGATCTTGTAGGTCTCAGCGGCCGGCCCCGGCGCACCGCCGCGCACGCCCCGCGGCGGGAAGTGTTGCCCGTCGCAGGAGATCACGACCGTCATGGGATCGGTACGCGGCCCGTAGATGACCTCGGCGCCGGGCGCTCCGCGAAATCGTCCGGCACCGCCGCCGCCCTCGATCACGCGGATCGATTTGATCATGATCGGATACTTTGATTCATCTATTTCGACGCTGTTACGGTACATGAGCCCGCCGACTACCGGCAGTCCATAAGTCAGCCAGCCATCGGTGGACGGGGTGCCCGGGCCGCCGTTCGCCATGATGAATTCCTGATTGATGTAAGGGTTGCCGGCGAAACGCCAGTCCTTGCCGGAAATGACGCCCGCGCCGGCGCCCATCCCGAGTGCGCCCTCGGCCAAGCCGTGCCCTTCACCGATCTGCGCGAATGCCGCCTGGGTGATGTTGACGATGCGGTCAGCAATGTTGGTGGTCGCCATGGAACAACTGTGCGGGAATTCCGGGATGCCGGTGATACAGCCTTCGCGGAGTTTGATTTTTACGCGGGAAAAGCTGCCGGCATTGTGCGGAATGTCGTGGTCGAGGCAGTTGAACACGCCGGCCATGGCGTTACTGGTGGCGCAGGCGACCGACTGGTTCAGACCGAAATCCTTATTATCTTCGTTGTGCGTCAAGTCGACTTCGATGCGGCCTTGCTCGGCATCGACGGTCACGTCGACACGGATCTCGAGGCCATCGGGCAGTACCGGCGGCTGTGGATCGTATCGTCCGACGTTGGTCAGCGTGCCGCCCGGCATCGTCTTGATCGCCTCGATCATGCGCCGCTCCGAGTAGGCGAACCAGGTCTTGATGAACTCGTGGATGGTATCCCCGCCGTAGCGCTCGACCAGTTCTATCAAGCGGCGCTCGCCGATACGGGCCGCGCCGATCGCGGCGAGATAGTCACCAAACCATTGCTCCGGCACGCGAATGCGTCGCTTGCACATGCGGATGATGTCCTCTACGTCCTTGTAATCCCGCTGCACCCGCACGCAGGGAAAGATCAACGCGCCTTCCTCGTAAATGTCTCGGGCGTAGGCGTGATAGGTACTCGGGATGGAGTTGCCGCAGTCGGCCTGGTGTGCCTTTGCGCAGGTGGTGAACAGGTGCTCGCCGTCGACGAATACCGGGCACATGATCATGTGATCGGCGGGGTGGGTATTGCCGCCGTAAGGATCATTGTCGAGAAATGCGTCACCGGGTGCGAGATCATCGTGCAGATCGCACATCGACTGGCTCTGCAGGCTGCTGCCGAAAATATGCACCGGCAGGCCTTCGCCCGGGCACAGCATCTGATTGTCGTCGGTCACGATCGAGCACGAAAAATCCCGCGCGATCGCGAGCACCGCTGAGCGCGCCGTGCGCAGCAGGGTATTGGACATCTCACGCACGATCGCATTGAGCCGGTTGCCAAGCACGGCCATGAGCACGGGGTCTAGCTCGTAGGTGATCGGTGTGGTTTCGGGTTTGTTCATAGGTGTGACTCCGCGGGCGGCGACAGGATGTAGCGGCCGCCGGCGCTGACGCGGGCGGTCGCGCCCGGATTGACCACGAGTGTTGAGGTCGTTTCCTCAATGATAGCGGGTCCTTCGACGACGGCACCAGCCGGCAATTCCTCGCCGTAATAAATCGGCGTCTCGACCATCTCGTTACCGAAGTATACCGGGCGTTTCCGATTCACCTCGACGGTCGCCTGCTCCGCTCCAAGTCCGGGTTCCAAGGATGGCGCGTTGACCGAAGCGGTCAAGCGGCCGCGCCAGTTCAGGCATTCCACCGTCTGTCCCACGTCCGTGACCGCGAAAACGAGATCGTGCACACGATGAAATTCTTCAACCAATGCCGCGACGTCTTCATCACTTTCAAAGCGGTTGCGCCCCACTTCGATTTCAAGTTCCCAAACTTGAAAGCGGTAGCGGGCTTCGACGAAATAGCGCTTGGCGATCTCCGTCAAGCCGCGGTGACGCAATCCGTCGGCAAATTGATCGAGACGTGCGTCGATGTCCGCGAGCGCCGCATTGACGCCGTCGAAATCGAAGTTCTCGCTGGTGGTCAGCTTGCTTGCGCCGGTTTCCGTGATGATATCGGAGAATTGCATGCCCGCAGCGCTGAGCGCGCCCGCGGTACGGGGTACCAGCACGGTATTGCAGCCGAGTTCGGCGGCGATTGGCATGATGCCGAGACCACCGGCGCCGCCGCCCGCCACGAGCGTCGATTCGGCAGGGTTCAAGCCCTCGTTGATGGTGAGTTCCTTGATCGCCTCGATCATGTTCTCGTTCGCCACCACCATGATGGCGAAAGCTGCGCGTTCGAGTGATTCGCCCAACTGCTCTGCCAGTTCACCGACGACCCTACTCGCAGCCCCTGCGTCCAAGGCCATCCGTCCGCCGAGAAAATGTGCGGGGTCGATGTAACCGAGAACGACGGCGGCGTCGGTGACCGTGGGATTCTCGCCGGCCTTGCTGTAACACGCGGGGCCCGGGTCGGAGCCCGCCGACTGCGGGCCGACGCGCAACAGCCCGCCGGAATCGACCCAGGCGATGGAGCCGCCACCGGCGCCGATGCTGTGCACCGCCACCGAGGCCATGCCGAGGTTGTCGCCGATCCATTGCGGGCCAAGCCAGGTATCGCGCGAGAATTCAATCGTGCCGTCGCGTACGAGGCTGACGTCGAAGGTGGTGCCGCCCGCGTCGCATACGATGATGTCGTTCGGCAAGTTTTCGGCTTCCACGTAGGCGAGCCCTGCCACGGGTGCCATTGCGGGGCCAGATTTGACGAGGAAGATGGGTTTCTGCACGACGTCCGCCAGGTGCATCACACCGCCGAATGACGTGCTCACCAGAATGTCATTGTCATAGCCCGCAGTGCGCAAATCCGACTGCAGTGTCACTAGGTGCTCCTGCATGAGCGGCTTCAACGAGGCGTCGATCGCGGTCGATGATGCCCGCCGGTATTCGCGCAGGATGGGGTTCAATTGGTGCGAAAGCGTATAGGGGACGCCGGGGACGAATTCCTCGATCAATTTTCCGACACGGAGTTCATGGTCGGGATTCGCAATTGACCACAGCAGGCACACGGCGATCGCTTCGATGTTTCGTTTCGGAAATTCTGCAAGGAGCGTGCGAACGGCGTCTTCGTCGAATGCCGTCTCGACGCCACCCTCGGCATTGATTCTTTCGGGCACTTCAAAAGTCAGACGTCGCGGAATGTAAGGATCGGGATATTCCATCTCGAGGTTGTGCGGCTCCGCCTTGCCGCCTTCCTTGAGTAACAGGACGTCCGGGAATCCGGCGGTGGTCAAAAAGGCCGTGCGGGCGATCTTGCGTTCGACGATGCCGTTGGTGGCGCGTGTCGTTCCATAAAGGAATACGGCCGTGTCGGCCAGCAGGGCTTTGGCGGAAATACCCAGTTCTTCGCCAGCCACGGCGAGTCCGGCCTCGATGGCGGAAAACGCGCGCGTCCGATCAGTCAGCGCCTTGCCAACGGTGAAATGACCCTCGGCATCGGTTACGACGACATCCGTGAATGTGCCGCCCGTGTCTACGGAGATTCGATATGTCATGGGTGGGGAAACCTGCTGTTTGAATTTTTGTATTTATGTAGGAACGTGGAATCGGCGATGCCGGTAAGGCGCGCGCCTGCGTTGGCCATGTGTCATCTTCATCCAGACTCGTACCTACGATCAAGACCGTGTCATAGGGCGGATCTGGTTTTAATATGCCGTCCCGAAATACGTAATAGATTGCGATTCGCCCGCAAGCGGGCGCCTACAACGTACAACCACGACTCCGTAGGAGCCCGCTTGCGAGCGAATAATGAATACCGCGACAAACAACAAAGCGTCCTGTCACGCGGAACGTCTATTCAGGCGGCCAGCGCCGTGTCGGGCGCAACAAAGTCGTAACCCAGTGCCTCGGCGACGGCGCTGCAGGTCACCCGGCCGCGATGGACGTTGAGGCCTTTGGCAAGTCCCGGGTCGTCCGCGAATGCGCGGTCTACGCCTTTGTCGGCGAGTGCGATCACGTACGGTAAGGTTACGTTGTTCAACGCAAACGTCGAGGTGCGCGGCACGCCGCCCGGCATATTGGCCACGCAGTAATGGACGACGCCGTCGACGACGAAGGTCGGTTCGTGGTGCGTCGTTGGCCTCGAGGTTTCAAAGCATCCGCCCTGGTCAATGGCGACGTCCACAATCACAGCCCCGGGTTTCATCTGGCCGAGCATCGAACGCGTCAATAGTTTGGGCGCGGCGGCGCCGGGGATCAAAACCGCGCCGATCACGAGATCGACCTCAGTCAGGCATTGCTGTATGCGATCCTGGGTCGAAACCACGCACTTCACCCGGCCTTGATACTTATCCGACAGGTGGCGCAGCCGTTCGATCGAGGTGTCGAAAATCGAGACCTCAGCGCCGAGGCCCATGGCCATCAGTGCGGCATTGTCGCCGACGACGCCGCCCCCTAGGATCAGGACTTTCGCTGGCGCGACGCCGGGTACCCCGCCGAGCAGCACGCCTTCGCCGCCTTGTGCCATCTCCAGACAATGGGCTCCTGCCTGGATCGAAAGCCGGCCGGCAACCTCGCTCATTGGGGCGAGCAGCGGCAGCGCGCCGTGGCCGTCCGTGACGGTTTCATAGGCGATTGCCGTCACGCCCGATTCGATCAACGCGCGGGTCTGCGGTGGATCGGGGGCGAGGTGTAGAAACGTGAACAGCACCTGGTCGCGCCGCAGGCGGCCGTATTCTTCCGGCTGCGGTTCCTTGACCTTGACGATCAGGTTGGCGCGGTCGAAGATTTCCGCGACAGTTTCGGCAATATCGGCGCCGGCCGCGCGGTAATCTGCATCATGCATGCCTATGCCGGCACCGGCTTCCGTTTCCACCATGACCTGGTGGCCGTGGTGCACGATCTCACCTATGCTGCCGGGCGTCAGACCGACCCGGTACTCGTGGTTTTTGATCTCCCGTGGAACGCCTATCAACATGGGCTAACCCCCCGTCAAACAGGGGGGCTCACGGTCCACGACCGGAGCCCCATCGTTGAAACCTACTGTAGACCAATCGGCGGGCAATGTGCTTGCGTAT
>JAYYZW010000068.1:0-11421 GCA_036339995.1 Pseudomonadota bacterium | reverse complement strand
TCGGCGTTTCGCGAACACCTGTTCTGGCGTGGGGATGATGGTGCATTCGAAGGGCTCTGGGCGCTGCCCGGTGGGTTCATCGAACAAGGTGAAACCCTGGGGTGTGCCGCGGAGCGGGAACTCAGAGAAGAAACCGGCTTGGCGCTCGAGGAGAGCGCTGCTCGCGAACACCGCGGCCTTACTTGGCAGCGATACGAACTTACGCTGTAATTCAGCCTTCAATAGGCGGGGAGAGGGGAGAATCGAAATGCCCAAAATGACTTCATCCGAGCGCGATGAGTTCCTGGCCGAACCCGGCATCATCATGAACATAGCGACCGTCGACAGCGACGGTGCGCCGCTCGTGACCCCCATCTGGTTCATCTACGAGGAAGGACGGCTGTGGTTCACGCCGCGGCAGCATTCCGAATGGCTCCGGCACATCCGCAACGACCGCCGTGTGGCGCTCAGTATCGATGAATCGACGATCCCGTACCGCAAGATGGTGGTTCGCGGTGTCGCCGCCCTTGACTATGAAGTGGGCTGTGACGACCTCTGGCGCGACCGCTACCGGCGCATCGCACAACGGTATATTCCCGTTGACGACGCCAATGCCTATGTCGACGGCACTGACGATCAACCGCGCGCCTTGTGCTCGGTCACGCTGGAGCGGGCGGAAGTGCGCTCCTGGCGCATGCCAGTCGGCGACGAGCCTTATCACGGTATCTGGGCCAGGCGCTACTGGACTGACGATGCCAAGGCCCGTAAGCAAGCGCCAGCCGTCATCGACAGGAGCGTCGATGGCTGAGACTCGGCCGGTAAGTCGGACCGACATTTCGCCGGCGTCATGAACAGCGCGGTTCAAGCATGCTTACCAGGGTCCCAGCCGACGCTACCCAGGGTGCGTTCGGCGATTTTTTGCGAAAATGTCTCGAGGTCGGTCGCGAGCGTGTCATTCCAGCGGTTGAGATACCCGAATAGCGCAATCGACGCGACGCTCTGTTCCTCGTCTTTGAGGGATCCACCTGGATGGTAGCCCTCGTCTCCCTTAGAAAGGGGGGGGGCGTCTATATCTTCTATAAATCTTTGTCTCTCGATTTCAGGGCGCTACCGGCATCAACGGCGTTTTCTATTCTTGAACCGGCTCCTCCCACGCATAGTCGAATTCAACCGCACTGCGCGCTAGGCGTTTATCCCGTGTCCAGAGTTTCACTGCGGCGACGAGAGCCACTGATGCCAGCAGATGAACATCAACATACCCGATGCCTTTGCCCATCAGCCCGTTATGCTCAATGAAATACAGGGCTTCCTCGTGACTCACTGCTTGGAGTGAATCCAGGCTTTGCCAGAGTTGCAAAAGTGATTGACGGTTTTGCAGATTGCCACAGGCCAGTTTGCCAAGCACCATTGGATAGTTGACTACGCGATTTTGTTTGAGCAGTTCAGCAAGGACGGGATTGCCCCTGCGCAGGTGGTCAACCCAGACCAAGGTATCGACCAGGATCATTCGCCGTTGCGGCGCCGTGAAAAATCATCCAGTTCCGGCTCACTTCCACCCATCGATCCCAAAAGAAATGGCCTGATGCTTACAAACGCGTAGCATTGGCTATTGGGTGGGTGTCCAGAATTTTCTACGGAAAGATCACCATCACGGTAGCGGTAAAGTAGATATGAAACCGACCCAGCTACGCCCTAAGCAACCCTGTGCGGTCTGGCACCTCCACTACTTTCTTAATCGTCGCCCGCCATTCCGGCAAATCTAATGTCCTCACTAACGGCTACCGGAGATACGAGGAAATACGGGGACAGTTTATTTATTTCTTCGAAGTACACATCTTGTTTTAAACCTTCTCGAAATAAGTAAACTGTCCCCGTATTTCTAAACCGTCTCCATACTCCCCGAATCATCGCCGCAAAATCGAGCCGCCACCGTGAAAACTGCAAACATCGAGTCGGGCTATGCCTGGCTGCGACTGGCAGCGGCCCTGGGATTGTCCATGGTCGGTGGACTCGGCATGTATATCGGCGTGGTGGCAATGCCCGCGTTTCAGGCCGACTTCGGGGTCAACCGCGGCGACGCCTCGGTGCCTTTCACGATGGTGATGCTCGGCTTCGGGGTGGGCGGCATCATCATCGGCCGCATCGTCGATCGCTACGGCATCGTGCGGCCCCTGGCCGTCAGTATCGTCGCGCTCGGGGCATCCTATCTGCTGGCCGCGCGCGCAGAAGCTTATTGGATGTTCGGCGCGATACATGCCTTGATCGGCTGTTTCGGCTGTGGGTCCGTATTCGCGCCGCTGGTCGCCGACATTTCCAAGTGGTTTAGCCGCAGACGCGGACTTGCCGTCGCGATCTGCGCTTGCGGAGGCTATCTTGCCGGCGCGCTGTGGCCGCCTATCGTCTACGCCATGATCGCGGACGCGGGATGGCGCGAGACCTATACCTTCATCGGCATCGCGAGCATGGGCGCCATGCTGCCGCTGCTGTTGATGCTGCGGCGTCAACCCTTCGGCGACACGCACTTTGTCGAAGGCGGCGGCTCGGCCGGATCGCCACGTTCGCTGGGCCTGTCACCGACCGTGCTCTTGACCCTGCTCAGTCTCGCCGGTTTCGGTTGCTGCACGGCCATGGCGATGCCTCAAGTCCACCTGGTTTCAATTTGCGGCGATCGTGGCTATGGCGTCGCGCGCGGGGCGGAAATGCTGTCGCTCATGCTGGGCTGCGGGATAGTCAGCCGGCTCGCGTTCGGATGGATTTCGGACAGTCTGGGTGGATTGCGGACGATCCTGCTCGGCTCGACACTCCAATGCGTGGCGCTGGCGATGTTTCTGCCAGCGAACTCGCTGGGGTCGCTGTATATCGTGTCAGCGGTATTTGGCTTGTTCCAGGGCGGTATCGTGCCCTGCTATGCGTTGATCATCCGGGAGTATTTTCCGCCGGTCGAAGCGGGCAGCCGCCTCGGCGTCGTCATCCTGGCCTCGGTCCTGGGCATGGCGTTCGGCGGTTGGGTTTCCGGCGTGATATTCGATTGGACCGGCTCCTACGGCGCGGCTTTTCTCAATGGGATCGGCTGGAATCTCGCGAATATTTCGATCGTAGTGTTCCTGTTGTCCCGAGCGCGCCTGGCACCGGTCGGATCGAGTGTCGTGGTCCCTGCAGCATATTGAGAAGTGAACCTAGTGTGCTGTCCCGCGAAAAAGTTGCGTAAGTCGCGCCGGATTTTTTGTCGCTGGCAAGGCGCGACGACGCCAAGTAGCGGGCTCTACACAAGGAGGAGCGTGGCTGGGGGCAAAAAAGACCAGCGAGTTATGAAAGTTTTTCACGGGACAGGGCACTAGCGTCAGTCGTCCGCCAGCGCCGCCCGGATTTTCTCGGCGGCGTGCTCTATGGTCTCGTGCGAAGGCGGATCGTAGTAGCCTTCCGGAAACTGAAAGCGGAAGCCGTCGTTTTCAAAGCGCGGCAATACGTGTAGGTGAACGTGGTAGACGGTCTGGCCGGCGGCGATGCCGTCGGCGAGAAAGAGGTTTACGCCTTCACAGGCGATGTCGGTGCGCCGGATCGCCGCACCAATACGCTGTCCTATGTGAAATAGCCGGGCGCCCGTTTCGGCATCGAGTTCGGCAAGTCTTGCGACCGCGACGTTCGGCACGATCAAGATGTGCCCGGTATTGACGGGCTGAATGTCCATAAACGCGGCTACGAGTTCGTCGCGAAAGATGAACGAGGCCGGCAGATCGCCCGCTAGGATTTTCATAAAAACGGTGTGGGGATCGAACCCGCCGCGTTCGACCGCGGTCTGCGTATTCGTGTCGGTCTTATCCACGATCTGCCTTTAACGTGATGCAATATGCCGCCTCTTCACAGGGATTGCCCTTGAGCAGCGCGGGCGCGGTGCCTAGTCGCGTGATTGAGTACGACGGCGCGTAGAGTGTCTTGACTTCATCGTCTTCGACGCGGAATGGCGGCGGACTGATGAGCTCCGGTTCGAAGCGAACGGTCACCAGCAGGATCGGGGTGCCTGGATCGAGAAGCGCGGTAAGATGCGCGACGTATTGACCACGTTGCTCGGGCGACAGGGCGATCAAAGCGGCGCGGTCGTAAACAGCGTCGACACCGCCGAGCACCTGGCCGGTGAGATCGAAATAGTCGCCGCACAAGAGTTCGTACCCCGGTGTGCGGTATGCGATGAACGGACCCTGCTCGCTACGGTCGCCTTCGATGCCGTTCTCTTCGAAAAAAGCAGCCACCGCGATGGCGCTCAATTCGATCCCGACGACGTCATGCCCCCTGGCGCGCAGCCACCGCATGTCGTTCGATTTCCCGCATAAGGGGACGAAGACGCGCGATCCCGCTGCAAGGCGAAATCCGTCCCAATGGCGCGATAGCATGGGGTGCGTCTCGGCCTCGTGGAAGCCGATTTGACCGCTCTCCCATTTCTTGTTCCAGAAGTCGTGTTCCATGGAGGCCGTTTGCGGTGGTGCTGATCAGTTGGGCGTTTGCGTCGTGCTCCGTCCGTATGGAGCTATCACTCACGCCGCATGCTCGATCGCCTGTTGAAATAGCTCGAATGCACCGCGCATGAAAATGTCCATATTCGCTTCACGGTCCGCGCTGCCCGTTTCGATGCGCCGCGTAAGTGAAACCGGGCCCGCGACGGCCAGGACACAGATGCCGGGTGGGTGGCCGTAAGGTGTACCTGCGGGGCCGGTCGCCCCGAGTTCCGCGAGTCCCCAGGTGGCTCGAAGTTGGTCGCGGATCGTCCTGGCGCACAAGCTGACGTATTCCTCGGACAGAGGCTCCTGGCGTTCGAGCAGGGACTTTTCTAGACCTAAAAGTTTTCGTCGTGCGCGCAGAGTGTAGATGATGGTACCGCCGAGAAAATAGGCCGACGCGCCGGGAATCGCGAGCAGGCTCGCCGAGATGAGGCCGCCGGTCGAGGATTCCGCAACGCCCACGGTTTCACCGCGATCCTTGAGCAGTGCAGCCGATGTTTCGGCGGGAGTAGATAACGTCGTCATTTCGGTTCCGTTTATGATACCAAGCGCCCGACTCGACGGATCTCGCAGTGACCACCAGCGCCGCCACATTCAGAGCCTACCGATGCCACAGCTTCGGAGATTATCACGATCTCATGATCGACGAGCTACCGCGGCACGAACCCGAGGCCGGCGACGTCCGGGTACGCATTCGCGCCGCGGCGATCGGTTTTCCCGATATGCTCATGGTGCAGGGGCACTATCAATTCAAGCCACCCCTACCTTTTATACCTGGCATGGAATTTGCCGGAGAAATCGCCGCCGTCGGTCCGGACGTGGAGCAGCTCGCGGTGGGCGACAAGGTGATGGCGACCGTCCGCTTCGGTGCCTTTGCCGAGTATGTCTCGACTGCGGCCGACAATTGCTTGCCGCTGCCGGAGACCTTCGATTTCGCGACGGGAGCGACCTACCTCGTCGCGTACAAAACGGCCTACGTCGCACTCGCCGTACGCGGTGACTTGAAACCGGGCGAAACTGTTTTGATACACGGGGCGGCAGGCGGCGTTGGGCTGGCTGCGGTCGAACTTGCGAAAGCATTCGGTGCCCACGTGATCGGCATGGCTACCGGTTCGCATAAACTCGACGCCGTGCGCTCCAAGGGTGCCGATCACGTGATCGATTATACTGACGGTTCCTTTCGTAAGGCGGTCAAGGCGCTGACTGCGGGGCGCGGGGCAGACGTCATCTACGATCCCATCGGCGGTGACATTTTCGATGAATCCCTGCGCTGCATCGCGCCTTTCGGCCGGATGCTCGTCGTAGGATTCGCCGGTGGACGAATTCCGCTCGCGCCGGTCAATTACGCCTTGATCAAACAATATGCGATCATCGGCGTTCGCGGCGGCGAATACGGACGGATAAACCCGCAGGGGGGACGCGAGGTCGAACAAGCGCTGGTAGAAATGGCCGCCGCGGGCGCTCTCAAACCACACATTCATACTCGCTTGCCGTTCGCAAACGTGGTCCAGGCCTTCGATGAGATCGCGAGCCGGAGGGTCATTGGGCGCATCGTCATCGACATCGATCAATAGGGTGAGCTGAGGAAAGACTGAACGGCAACTACTGATCACGGGCGCTGCGGCGCCAATCCAACCGTGAGAATTTCTATGTCACACCATCTCGAGTTTTATTTCGATTGTTCCAGTCCCTGGACTTACCTTGCGTTCGAATACGGCCAGCGGCAGCTGGACGGGCTCGACGTAGAAGTCGAGTGGAAACCGATCCTCGTCGGCGGCATATTCAATACCGTCAATCCGAGCGTGTATCAGTTCCGCGAGAAACCCATACCGGCAAAGGATGCCTACTTCAAGAAGGACTTGCAGGATTGGGCGCGTTTCGTCGGGCTCGAGATCGGCATGCCGCCGGTCTTTCCCGTGAACAGCGTCAAAGCCATGCGCGGCGCGTTCGTCGCGATCGAGCAGGGCGTACTCGTACCGTATGCCAGGGCGGTGTTCAAGCGCTACTGGACCGACCTGGCCGATATTTCGCAAGTAGAGGAATTGGCGACGATCGTGGATGCGGTGGGGCTTGATCGCGACGACTTCTTCGATCGGATTTCGAGCCAGCCGTACAAGGACAAGCTCAAGGCCAATACGGATGAGTTGATAGAGCGGGGCGGCTATGGCACGCCGACGCTGTTTCTCGACGGCGACGATATGTATTTCGGCAACGATCGGATCGATCTGATGTGCTTCCGGATCCGGTGATGGATCGCGAACAAAGGATCGAGGACCATGAATGAACTCGTCACCTTGGGCGTCACTGACGGCATTGCCGACGTTCGGCTCAATCGACCGGACAAGCACAATTCCTTGACGCTGGACATGTTCCGGGCGATTGTCGCGGCCGGAGAATCGCTCGCGGACCCCGCGATCCGGGTTGCAGTCCTGTCGGGCAACGGGCCGAGCTTTTGCGCCGGCCTCGACTTTTCCGTTATGCGGGCAATACTCGGCGGCGGCGAAGAAGCGGCCGAGATCACCGCGGCTTTAATCGACGGCGATTCCGCCCCGGAGAATCTGGCACAGCGCACCGCTTACGTATGGAAGACGGCGCGGGTCCCAGTCATCGCGGCGATCCACGGCGTGACCTACGGCGGAGGATGTCAGATCGCCCTGGGATGCGATATTCGATTTGCCTCGCCCGATGCGAAAATATCGGTCATGGAAGTGCGTTACGGACTCATTCCCGACATGGCCATCACCCAGACCCTACCCGACCTCGTCGCCATCGACGTCGCCAAGGAATTGACCTTGACCGGCCGTATCGTCGAGGCGAGTGAAGCCGCCGCACTGGGGCTCGTGACGCAGGTGGTCGACGATCCCCTGGAGACCGCCTTCGAAACCGCGCGAGCCATCGCGCGGCGTTCGCCCGACGCAGTCAAGGCAGCGAAGCGGCTGCTCAACGGAGCGTGGCGGGCCGAGGCTGCCGCGGGTCTCGCGTTGGAAGAAACCTTGCAGCGGAGCCTGCTGGGATCACGCAATCAATGCGAGGCGGTGCTTGCCGAGATGGAAAAGCGCGAACCGCTTTTTTATTGATCGAAGGTGCGTGGGACGCCTTGCTCGTCGAGCGTTTTGTGCAATGTTTCGTGGAACTCACCGAGCAGCGGTACGACGCGGCTACTGTTGCCGTTGAACTGCGGGGAGTCTAACAGGATGGGTTAAAGCCCGCGCTGGCGTCGAAAGCAGGTTTCCGGATCCTCGGGTGACGTACCTGAAGCGTACACCGATGAGCAGCGGGTTAATCCTCCGGCGCGTCGGACCGGATCAACCAGGCTGCCGCGTCCGAATCGTTGGTCATAAATTTTATACTCAGCCCGACTAGGAATTCGAAACCCTGAAGCGCGCGCGCAAATAGCGGGGCCGCGAAGGCCGGGGAGGTAAAGACAACCGTGCGCGGTCCGCGGCCCGCCTTCTCGTTCGCGATGAATCGCGTGAGGGCAAGGAATTCGTCGAAATTCGGCAGGGTATTACAGCCGCTCAAGTCCCAGATGGCCGAACGAGCCTGCGCGTATTTGGGCTCGTTCCAAAGTCGGGTGAGGATCGCCTTCGATTCGTCGAGCGTAATATTGCCCGTTAATGAAACCTAGCAATGGTCTCTATAACTATAGGTTTGCAGCGTGTATTCCAGCACGACTAAGGGGGCCTCAAGAGGAAACTATCAGCAAACGCCATTCGATGCATCTGTATCATTTAGCCAACATGGCCGGCATCGAAGCGGTGCCTGGCAGCCTGTCGGACTTAGGGAACCTTAGCGAGGCGGTTGAGAGAGCGGGCGCAGTCGCCCAGTAGATTCTTCCTGAGTCCGACAGGCTGCGGCGTTTAGCTGAAGTTGGGGATCACCTGTTCACCGAACAGTTCGAGTGAACGCAGGATCTGATCGCGATCGTGAATGCCCTGCGGGATGATCAGGAACATTTCGTTGATCGGCACCGCCTTCGCACCTTCCTCGATGCGGCGGCACAAGGTGTCGGGCGAGCCGAACAGGAGTTCCGGGTATGGCTGGCCGAAGGGTATCGCCCAGTTTTCCCACATCCACTTCATGTCCTCGGCCAGTTCCTGGGCTTCATTGTCCGACTTGGCACAGATCATCAGGCCGCCCCACGCCGCTTCGTCGCCCGGTGTGACTTCACGCTCGTGAAGTGCCGCCTCTTCGCGGTACGCGGCCCACAAGGTCTGAAGGAATTCGAGATTCGAGGACATCACGATGGGCTTGCCGCCGTACTTGGCCCAGAATCGCGCGGTCCGCATCGAGGCTGAAAAGCCGCCATACAGCGGCGGATGGGGCGTCTGGAACGGGCGCGGCGCGATGCCGATCTCGCGGATGTTCATGTCCTCGTCGACCCCCAGACCGAAACGCGTATAGACCGTATGTTCGTGCGGATTCTTGAGCCCCGGAGCCGGAAGCTGCCAGTACTTGCCCTGGTAGCTGAAGGTATCTTCCGTTAGAGCTTTGACGACGAGGTCGACGTACTCGGCAAAGTATTCGCGATTGGCAATGTCCATGGGCTCGTTTTTGTTCCACGGACCGACCGGGCCGACTTCGTCCTTGATCTTGAAATTCTCGACCCAGCGGGCCTGGTAACCCCGCACGAGTCCCACGCCGAAACGACCCTTAAGCATGTTGTCCATCGTCGAGATCGCTTCGGCCGTGCGCAAGGGGTTGTGCACGGTAGATACGAATCCGCAGGTGATGACGCGCAGCCGCTTGCTGTGCATGCCGATCCACATGCCCATCAGGGTCGGGTCGTTGGATGCTTCAAAACCCTCGATCTGCAGGTGGTGCTCCGGATGACCCCATCCCGCGTAGCCGACTTCATCGGCGTAGGCAACGTACTCCGCAATTTCGTCCAGCATGCGCTGATACAGCAGCGCGTCCTTGCCAGCCATGCCGCGTTCGAGTTCGGCGCGGCGCCCGACAGTACAATACATGAAGGGATTGAATCGAATCATGAGCCGCGGTCATTTATCAATCGATTTAGTTTAGAACCAAGCCCAAAATTATCCGCACATATAGATAATTTTGAGCTTGGTTCTAGATTTGCCCACTTGCGCCACTGGTTTCATCTCAGTTCAGCTTGTAGACGTGGGCGACGTTTTCCCTCATCACTTTGTTTTGCGTCCCGACCGAGAGCGGCGCCAGCAGACCCTTGAGTGAATCGATATAGTCATCGGTGTGGTCGGGGTGCGGAAAATCACTGGCCCAGAAGAACTTGTCCGCACCGACGTATTCGATCAGATGCGTCAGCGCGCGTTCGTCCGGATCGGCAGAAATCCAGCACTGCCGCCGAAAGTAATAGCTCGGCTTCTCTTTTAGCTCGGTGGTCGCCGCGAGCGGTCCGTCCCACACGGCATCCATGCGATCGAGCAGATAGCCGATCCAGCCGGCCTGCGATTCGAGCACTACTACTTTGAGCTTGGGAAACTTCTCGAACACGCCGTAGTTGAACAGCGATACGAAGGCCTGCTGCATGGAATGTACGACCAGCACGTCGAAGTAAAAACTGAAATCGAGCGGCTCAGCTTGCTTGAGTTCATCGAAACGCTGGTGGTGAGAGAAACGGGTGGGCTCGAATGATGGGTGCAGGCCGACCGGCACGTCGAGCTCCTGGGCCTTGGCCCAGAACGAATCGTAGTAGGGATGCCCGTGTGCTTTCCGCGTCCAGGTGTAGGGTGCGACCATCGCACCCCGGCAGCCGGCTTTGACAGCGCGTTCGAGTTCCGCGACGGCGAGGTCGACGTCGGACAGCGAAATGTGGGCGATCGGATAGAGCCGGCCGGGCGCCTCGCCGCACATGTCGACGATCCAGCGGTTGTACGATCGGCAGTACGCCGCGGCCAGTGCCGGGTCTTCGATTTCCGCTTCCCACAAAAGGCCGAGCGTCGGGTAGAGGATCGCCTTTGACAGGCCCTCGCCGTCGAGGCGCTCGACGCGCGCGGCGGCGTCGTAGGACGCCGGCGGGCAGCCCCGCTCGTAGTTCCGCTCCGGTGAGGGCAGGATGTCCGGATCGCCCATGGCGCCCAGTACGCCGGCAAAACCGCCGGAGCACAACCGGGAAATTTTGTTGTCCCACAAAAAATATTCCAGACCATCGTCGACCACGGTCAACTTGAGCGCGCGGCCCTTGTATTTATCCTCGAGATAATCCGCGAGCGTATCGAGCGGCTCAAGGACATGTCCGTCGGCATCGATCGCGCCGTTCGTATCGACGTTCGCTGCTATTGCGAGCTTACTTGTGGTGGCCATTTTGATTATCTACCTCGCACGAGGTCCAGCCGTGCAGTAATCGCGGTGCACGTGCGGTTTTTCAAGTTTAAGTCGACCAGTACACCCTTCACTGAGCGGCAGTCAACTGTCAGGCTCCATTCGAGTATATCCGAATTAATGGTCATGCCTGAATGGCGTTCCACCAGCCGTTTGAGATCGATAGAGCATGCCCTCCCTCGATCTCACCCCTGCCGCGAAAATAGCACTAAGGATCGTAGACCGCATGCGCGCCGAACATGTCGTGTGCCACATGAGTTGGGTCGCTCGTCGATTTCGTTCCGTCCATGCCTTCACGAATCGTCGGCCGGGATCGTCATGTACAGGCGAGAATTGAGCAGGGCTTGCGTTCGATGATGAGTGACGGCCGATAGGCATCGCTTTCGATCATTTCGAGGTACGCAATCTTGGTGGGGTAACGAACGAGTATGACGCGATCCCAGGTCTCGCCGCCGATCACGGTTCCGGCCGCCGTTCCGGCATAGACGATTTCCGCACCGCGCTCTGCAAGCAGAGGCATGACCTCTTCCGCATACGTATTGAACCGCGACTCGTCGTCGTTATGGGTATCGAACCGCAGTAGATTCAACATCACGACGGGACCTTTGTACCCATGGGCACGTACCGCTTCGAGGTGCTCTTTATC
>JAYYZW010000067.1:0-26874 GCA_036339995.1 Pseudomonadota bacterium | reverse complement strand
CGAAATGGCTCTACGTCAAAGCCCGCATTCCTCTTCATGGTCGATGACGCACCACTGCAACGTAGATTGAGGTTTTATCGGGAGTTCAAATCCGAAGAAGCGCTTTGAGCGGGTGACGGATGAAAATATGCGCCCGGCTGGAATTGTTGGGCGCCGTTTTCGTCAAGTCCTTCGTAGAGCCACGCCATGCCCTCGCCGGGCTTGGTCGGGTCGGCGGCGCCGAGAATCTGGTCGCGCAGGTCCGCCGTTGCGCCGGCGGCGTGATAGAGGTCGCCGAAGAAACGCGCGGTCAGCTGGACCCGCGCGGTGCGCAAGTAACGCAACGATTGATACTCCTGGAATGCGGTCGCGTAGTCTTCACCGTTGGCGGCCACCCGCGTCGCCAGGCAGACACCGTCCTCGGTCGCCATGCAGGCGCCTTGTGCGAGGTACTGCAGCATCGGGTGCGCGGCGTCGCCCAGTAAGGTTACGCGGCCCTGGCTCCAGTCGCGGATCGGCTCGCGGTCGCACAGCACCCACATCCGCCAACTTTCGATCTTGCTGAGCATGGTCAGCACGTCCTCGTGCTCGCCGGCGAAGCGCTGGTTAAGCTCTCCGGGATCGCCGAAGGTGTCCCAGCCCTCCTCGTAGCGGTCGCTGTGGAACACCGCGACCAGGTTGTAGATCGCGCCGCGGTGCAGCGGGTAATGCACGAGATGCGTCTTGGGTCCGGCCCACAGGACGACGTTGTCCTGGCGGATGTGGTCCGGCACCTCCTCGGTCGGCAGTACGGCGCGGTAGGCGATGTGGCCCGAGACCCGCGGTTTGCCGTCGCCGACCAGCTGCTGGCGCACTAGCGACCACAGCCCATCGGCACCGACCAGAGCGGCGCCCTCGTGGGTAGCGCCGTCTTCGGTGAACACCCGCACGCCCTCGCCGGTATCCTCGAACCCGGTCACCTTATGGTTCACACTGAGGCGCACCTGCGGCTGCGCCTTGCAGGCATCGATCAGCGTGTTGTGGAGATCTGGGCGGTAGATCACCCCATAGGGATACCTATACCGCTCGCGGAACGCCTCCGACCCGACGGGCGTACGAACCACCTCGCGACCGGTCAAGGCGTCGCGCATGACCAGGTACTTCGGGAACACCGCGAAATCGTTGATCGCCTCGGTAACGCCTAGTACGTCGAACATTTTGAAGATGTTGGGTCCGATCTGGATTCCGGCGCCGATCTCGCCGAACTCGCTCGCCTGCTCCAACAGGTGAACCGACCGGCCCCGTTGGCTGAGCGCCAGTGCCGCGGCGAATCCGCCGATGCCGCCGCCGGCAATCAGAATGGGTTGCTCGGACATAATCCGTACCTCTTGCTTCGTGCAGGCCAACTGCGTTACCCGGCAGCATGGTCATCGTAACCGCCACGCACGCCAAACTCGACGGGCACATGTCCCGCTTTCACCGACAGCTACCAGCCGGCTGTGTCAACTATCTCGGAAAGTGAGACGGAGTATCTATATTGGATCGTCAGCGGCCCAATCGCGGCAGTGCAGCACTGTTCGAGGTTTCGTCTGCAATGCGCTCGAAAGCGGTCGTTCAGTAACGTTCGATGGGGCATTAGCCGAACGCTTCGGATCCCGACCAAAAACAGGCTTTGTTCGTCTTATACTCTGAGACCGACATTTGCTCAGGTGACGACAGGGTTCAAGCGTGGAAGATGAATAACAATACGACCGACCGCGGTCCGACAGATCGTGAGATATTCATCCTGGCCGATGCTGCGCATCGAAAGCGGGACTTTGATTCGGCGAAACTCTACTACCGGACGATCATTGAATTTGAACGCAATCTCAGACTGGTAAAGAAGTCGCGGCGGCGGCTGGTCCAGGTTGAGAAAGGCAAGCGGCCCTCAGGCAACATCGGCTTCATTGCACTGGGGTTAGTGCTAATCTTTTCGGGTATCGTGGCCTCTCCTTTCATGGTACCCGGACCATTGGGTTATGTGCTGATACCAATCTTGTTTGCAATCCCAATGTGCGCGACCTGGGCGTTATTCCAACCGGGGCTGTGGAACAAGGCAGCTGCTGGCGTCACTGCGTTGATCGCAATCAGTTTTATGAATCAGCCACACGGGTACACGAATCGGGCACGCGTTACGGAAGGGTTGTCATCGGCCTCGGCGGGAAAGACTGCGGTTTCCGAGTTTTACGCAGAGCATCAGCGATTTCCCGCATCGACCGAAGAGGCTGGATTGAGTGCACGTGAAATCATCTCTTCCCATTCTGTCTACTCGGTGACGTTCAGCGGCGGAGGCCTCATAACCGTGGTCTACAAAGGTGGCCCGCTGGAAGGGAAGACCATGGAACTCAAGGCGACCTTAGACCAGAGAGGTCGTGTGAGGTGGGATTGCACTGGCGGCACGCTCGGTGCCAAGTATCGTCCGTCGTCATGCCGTCAATGATGACGCATTGCATTATCAAAACCTGGATTGCACCGGTGAATCTGACTTTGACCGCTCAGGGTCGTTAGCTGCCTCCTCGCGGCAGTGCAGCACTTCTAATAGTCTATGTCTGGAGTACCGCTCGGAAGCGGTCGTCGAACTGCTTTCAATGGTGTGTTAACCGAGGATGACGGCTCGCGGCCAACAACAAACGTTAAGTCCGTCGCGCTGTCTGTATAAAAAATAGTTGACCGCCGGGCAGATCTTCGCACTAAACTTCGGTCACCATGGAAATAAATACTGTTACTGGGTTTCTAAATGAGGTTCGCCCATCATTTTTATACGGACCGAGATAATTACTGTTCAGAGGTTCCTTAAAGGCGCAGGCCATCGTCATCACGTCATCTGGACAAACTGTTCAATCAGCGCCGACACCGTCTCCGGCGCATCCTCCTGTAGAAAATGCCCGACGCCAGGTAGCGTGACAACCGGCGCGTCGGGCCACAAATCCTTAAAACACCCGATGGTAAATGATTGAGGCAGCGCGCGGTCGGCCTCGCCGAACACCATCATGGCGGGCTTTTGCTTTACCGAAGCGACGGCCTCCGGCGTGCGGATGGATTTGAGGTAATCCACCGTTTCCCTGTCGGCGATACATTGCGGAAAGCGGTAGGCCGCTATACATGACTCAGGCGTTGGGAAGGGCGCGGCGTAGGCGCGAACCCAAGTCTCGTCGATATCGGCAGTGCGTTCGAAACCGACGCGTTTCATTACCGACAGCACGGTACTGTTCAAGTTGTGGATGGTCGGTTCAAAAGAAGGCCCGGCAACCCACACGGGCCACGGTGATGTGCTGAACGCAGACGAGCTTTCCTTGGAGCGGCCACCGACCATCGCATTCATGACGCAAAGCCGTTTGACCCTTTCAGGGTGGCGGTATGCAACCGCACTGCCTATCGGCCCACCCCAGTCCTGCAGCACCAACGTCAGGTTGGTTAAATCAAGCTCGAGTACCAGCTTGTCCAGATTCTCGCAGTGCTCTTCGATGGTGTATCGACGGTCCTGTGGCGTTTCGCTTTTGCCGAAGCCCATCTGATCCGGTACCACCACCCGGCCATGCCTCGCCAATCGTGGAATGATGTTCCGGTAGAGGTAGCCCCAGGTAGGTTCTCCGTGGACGCAAAGAAACGTCTCTGTGCCTTCGGGGTTTTCATCCACGTAGTGCATCGCAAAGCCATTGCCGTGGAAGAAATTCGGAGCAAACGGCCAGGTGCCGTCGAAGGTCTCGTGCGCTTCAATCATGATTCAGTCAGTTCCTTCGGAAAAAAAGGGGATGGGGGGACGATGTTCTCGCCAGGATTCGAATTCTAATCCCTCGGTCACCGAAATTTGAACGAAAACGATGACCTCCGGGCTTCTCAGTCTACGCCCAGTTATGGGCGCCCCGACAACGGTGTTGCCCGCTTTGCTTACCGCCTTTCCGAAGGCCGCGCTGCTTTCTATTAGGGTAGTTTCGAAATCGGCGAATGTCGCATAAGGGTCGTCAGCGGCCCCATCGCGGCATTGCAGCACTGCTCTAGATTACGTCTGCAATGCGCTCGTAAGCGGTCGTCGAGTTACTTCAAGCATCGAGTCGAGAGGGTACGTCGGCTCTCGGCCAACAGCGGACGTGGTCGCCAAAAGAAAACCCCGCACTGAGGCGAGGCTTTGTCTTACGATAAATGACTTGGATTCGTTAAGTTGCTTTACGCCTTTGGAACCCCAACCCTGTGAGTGCTACGCAGCGGCATACGAGACGGCGCGGGACTACCGTGGTCGAAGGCGGGTTCGGACTTGACGAAGGCAACGGCTTCTATTCACCGAGTACGAAGCCGCATCTCAATTGGATCGCGGAAATCGTGCCTGTCCGAAGATCGTGTCAGGTCTTGCCTTTTTCTTTGGACGAGGCAAAAAGAGAGCGAGACGAAACGCAAGATCCCAATTCGTTGTTCTTAGCTTTGATCTACCGGGGTCATTCCGAGCCCTCTTCTTCCGGAATCTTAACGATCTACTCGTCTTCGGCCGATCCCCGTCGATCGACCTCAGGTGAGGTCACCGTCGGGGCTATGGCCCTTGATTCGTCCGTCGTTCCCGTGGGCGATCTGGCCCACTCGCTCGTTTCTTCTTCCGGAATCTTAACGACCTGCCCGTCTTCGCCCACAACAATGTCGCCCCCATCGGCAGGATCAAAGAACGCGCGAGCTGATCCCTTTTCCTCCGACTCAGTTGGTACATTAGCTTGTATCGCTGCTTCGTCGTCCCCACAGGCGCTGAGAACTAGGCCCGCTACGAAAAGCATTAACACACGGTAATTCATGATGCGCTCCTCTTGGTACTGGATGTAGAATCTCTCAGACAAGGATAAGTATTTGTGGCGAAAGAGGTGGGAGTCGAACCCACCGAACACGCCTTCGCGCGTTCCACCGGATTTGAAGTCCAGGCGCCCCACCGGGAGACGATGCTCTTCCGTCTGCGATCCTAACAAAAAGACGCGCTCCGGATAAACCCGCATAGGCAGGCCAGCAAGCGGGACAGGTGAGCTTCGGCAAAAGCGCGAGCCCGATAGCCGGCAGGATAGCAATACGTGGTGCATTGCCCCGCCCTTCGCTATTTGTAGCTGTGTACAGCAATATCTTCATTTTCATCGAGCGCGTCCAAAATCGGGCACTCGCTGAGATTACCGTTGCCACCGCATTTGGCCGCTAATTCCGTCAGAGCGGCGCGGATTCGATTTAAATCACGTACTTTTTGCTCAATGTCGTGATCGCATACATTGTTGGAGGCATTACCGGATAGCAGGTCAGGATCGACCTTGTCTCGCTCATCGGAGCGGTTCTGTTTTCAGGCGCGATCGGAATATTTTCCGGTCTATATCCTGCCATACAGGCGTCCAACATGAATCCCATCGAAGCGCTCCGGCGAGAATAAGGGGTGTGCCGTAAATCAGCCCGGATATACCTTCGCGCGTTCCACCGAAATTGAAGTCCGGGCGTCCCATGGGGAGACGGTGCTGTTCCATCTCTTAAGCCCAGCAAAGACATTGGGTCAAGTGATGAAGCGGTGGTTCTATGGTAGCCAGGCGCCGCTCGCGTCCGAGCGGTAGCCGAGCGCGGTATAGGCGGCGTCGATCAGGGACTGCCCGCGCTCGTTCATCAACAGCCCCGTGCCCATGCGGTTCATGGTGTAGCCGAAACTCATCTGGCAGTCGGGATCGGCGAAACCGACGGAGCCGCCGGCGCCGACGTGGCCAAACGCCGACTCGCCGATCAAGAGGCTGGAATTGACTGTCGCGGCTACCCGCCGGTTGTCCATCGAACGCATGAAACCGAGTCCGAAGCGCGTTGGCATCAGGAGGGTCGCGTCGTCATGCGAGGCCATGCTGACCCGTACCATGCGCGCGAGCGTATCCGTCCCGACGAGATGGGTACCGTCAAGCGTACCGCCATTGGCGAGTGGCGCGTAAAGGCCGGCCAGCGCGCGGCCATTCGCAATGCCGTTGGCCGATCCGACCTCCGCCGCATGACATTCGCGCGTGTTGACGTCGAGCAGCGGAAAGTCTCGCATGAAATAAAACGTCGTGGATTCCGGCTCATTGAGCGCTGCCTGGATGAAGCGCGTCGCCATCCAGGGCTCATCCGGCTCGGCCGGAATCATCGGTGCCACACGGGATTCGAATGCGGCCGGCAAACCGATCCAGAATTCGAGGCCGAGGGGACCCGCAATTTCCTCCTGGAAAAACGCGCCCAGGCGCTCCTTAGCCGCGCGGTGAATGACCTCTCCCACCGTCCACGCCATCGTAAAACCGTGATAGCCGATGCGCGTACCGGGCGGCCAAAAAGCCGGCTCGTCCGCTACCCGCTCGACCATATAGTCGTAATCGTAGAAACCCCCTGCGCGCACGGGCTCCCGCAGGTGCGGGACGCCGGCGCTATGATCGAGGGTCATCGAAACCAGCGTGCCTTCCTTGCCGCCGGCCGCGAACTCGGGCCAGTAGTCGGTCACCGGGGCATCGAGATCAAGCACCCCACGATCCGCGAGCAGGTGTGCGCAGAGCGCCATCGCGCCCTTGGTCGACGAAAACACGGTACACACCGTGTCTTCCTGCCAGGGGTCGCCGCCCGGGGACTTTCGGCCGCCCCACAGATCGACCACCTTTATTCCGTCGAGCGTGATCGAAACGCTGGCACCGATTTCGTCGCGCTTTTCGAAATTTTCGATGAAAGTTTTCGATACCGCTTCGAAGCGCGGATCACAGCTACCCACGACCGGCCCGGCCGCGGTATCTACCGAGATAGTCCGACTCATTCGTTCTCCCCAAGAGTGGTCAAGGCGACGCCGGACATCGGTAGCCGATCAGCCACCGTCGACGCGCGAAGGATCGAGTACTTTTCTCACCTGCCCGTGGCGCCGCGTGTACCCGATGCGATCGAAGTATTCGAGGATGTCGACCACGGCGTTACGCCCGATCCCCGACAGGTTGCGGTAGTCGGCGACACTGAACACGCCATCAGGATTAGCCTTTACGAGTTCACCGACGAACGCCACCAGGCGTTTCATCGTCGCCGGTAAAAAATAGCGTTTGGCGTTCACCTTGACCAGGTAAGCCTGCTGCGCGGAGCGGTCGAGAAAGTCCCGCAAGTCTTCGAACTTCATTCCCAGCGAATCCAGCATGTCGTGCACCACCGGCACCTTCAGATCAGACGGATTAAGCAGAGGATGAATCCGTTGCCACAGCGCTTCGTCCTGCGGTGAGCGCGTCGGCGTATAGCCTGGCAGGCGGAAGGCGCCGGCTTCGCGCACGATGGCGCGGTCTTCGATCAACTCGGCGAGAACGGCGTTCAAAAGGTCCGCCGAAGGCCGCACCGGCAGTGCCCGGGCAAGCGCGGCTTCGGTCGCGCCCTTGTGATCGGGCGCTTCATCATGCATGGCTTGCAGCGCGTCCAGCAGGCCGGATTTCAAGGATTGCCACTGTTCAGCCGGTATGCCGACGGCCCCGACGGACGACTTGATCGACACCATCGGCAGTACATCGAAGAGCTCACTCGCCTGCCCGGCCGTCAGGTTCCATGAACGCGCGAACAGCTCAAGTTCTATGCCTTCCGGTAGGCATTCGAGGCTGCGGCGGGCAGCAGCGCCGGCATCCTCCAGCGCCATCGCATCGAGGTAGGCCGTCCGTACGGCGCGCGTTCGTCCCCGCACGATCGGGAGCGGGTCGAGGATGCGGCCGCCGCCCATCGTGCGCAGCGCGGACTGGTCGCGGAGAACAACGCTATCTCCGCGCACCGCGTGGATCTCGCGCTCGAGCATGATCTGCACCCGCCCTTCTCCGCCCGGCTGTATGGCATTGCCGTCCAAGGTGACGAGCCGACCGATGGTATCGGTCGCACCCACGTGGACGTGCACGGGCGTACGATTGCGCAAGGCGCGCGCTTCGCTTTCGAGCACGCGGATGCTCGCGTCGAAACGCTTGGTCGCAAACGCGGCGCCCGCCGCCACGATCCAGTCGCCGCGATGGATCTCCGCCTCGCGCAACCCGGCGCCGGTGATGTTGAGCGCGCAACGCTGACCGTTAACCGCGGCATCGGCATCGCTGTTCTGCGCGTGGATCGCGCGCACCCTGAGCTCGCCGCCGCCCGGTACGTGGTGGACCGATCCACCCACCTTGAGCTCGCCCGAAAAAACTGTGCCCGTGACCACGCGCCCCGTACCCTTGAGCAGGAAGCTGCGATCGATGGCCAGCCGGAAGTTGCCGTCCTGGGAACGCTCCGGCAGATCTTTTTTGAGATCGAGGATCGCCGCGCGCAACGCATCCACGCCCGTACCCTTCATCGCCGACACCGGCACAATGCGGCTTTCGGCAAGCCCTGTGGTCTCCATCATCTCGCGCATCGCAGCGGATACCTTATCGACGCGTTCGCTGTCGACCCGATCGATCTTGCTGAGCGCGACGACGCCGTGGCGGACATCCAGCAGATCGAGGATCGCCAGGTGCTCGGCCGTCTGCGGCATGGGACCGTCATCGGCCGCGATGACGAAGAGCACGACGTCGATCCCGCTCACGCCCGCCACCATGGTACGAATGAAGCGCTCGTGGCCGGGCACGTCGATAAAGCCGGTGGTCTCGCCATCGCCGAGATCGCGATAGGCGAAGCCGAGTTCTATCGTCAAACCGCGCTTCTTTTCTTCGGGCAGGCGATCGGTATCGATGCCAGTCAGCGCCTTGACCAGCAGCGTCTTGCCATGGTCGACGTGTCCAGCGGTCGCGATGATCATGCCAGCGGCTTCGAGTCGCTCACTTCGCGCAGTTGCTCGATGAAGCGGGCCTCGTCATCGAGACAGCGGAGATCCATGACGAAAGCGCCATCGTCGATACGGCCGATCACGGGTATGGGCAGGCGGCGAAACCTTTGCGCCAGGCGTTCGATCGCGCGGCCGCGGGCGGCGGGCAGTTCGACCCGCACTGCAAAGCTCGGTAACAGATCGACCGGCAGGGCACCACTGCCGATCTGGCTCTTGCAGGGAACAGCATTGACCTTCGCCTTATCGCCCACCGCGACCTGGAGGATCGGCGCGAGTTGCCGCGCGAGCGCTTCGATCTCTTCGCCCGACCGCGTCAGTAAGCGCAGGGCAGGCAGCCGCTCGGTCAAGCGTGCGGGATCTGCGTATAGTCGCAAGACTGCAGCCAGCGCCGCGATTGTCAACTTGTCGACACGCAGTGCGCGCTTCATCGGGTTCCGCTTGATACGGCGGACGAGATCGCGGCGTCCCGCGATGATGCCGGATTGCGGTCCACCCAACAGCTTGTCACCGCTAAAGGTCACGAGATCGGCGCCGTCGGCCAGGGTCTCGGCCACCGTCGGCTCGCTCGGCAGACGGTAGCGAGTGAGGTCAACCAGGGTGCCGCTGCCGAGATCGACGGCCATGGGTATGTCATGCGCATGCGCTCGATCCGCCAGGTCCTTTACAGTAACTTCGGCCGTGAATCCCTCTATGACATAGTTGCTCGTGTGCACTTTCATCACCAGCGCCGTGCGATCATTCAGCGCCTACTCGTAATCGGCGAGGTGGGTACGGTTGGTCGTACCGACCTCCACCAGTTTCGAACCGGCTCGCGCCATGACGTCGGGGATCCGAAAAGCGCCCCCGATCTCCACCAGTTCGCCGCGCGACACCGGCACCTCTTTACGGCGTGCGAGTGTATTCAGCAGCAGTAACACGGCCGCCGCGTTGTTGTTGACCACGGTCGCCGCCTCCGCGCCGGTCAAGCGGCAGATCCAGTCTTCGAGGTGTGTGTCGCGATCGCCGCGGCGCCCCGTGTCGAGATCGTATTCGAGGTTGCTGCCGCCGCGCGCGACTGCCGTCATCGCCTCGATCGCTTCGACCGGCAGCGGCGCGCGCCCGAGATTGGTATGCAGCACCGTGCCGGTGAGATTGAAGATCGGTTTGAGACGGACCTCAAGCAAAACGGCGAGTCGTTCGGCGGCAACCTCAGTGATCGCTTCCGGTGCTGCCTTGTCAAGCGCTGCGTCGCCGCGCTTGACGAGTGCCGCGCGAACGTCGTCCGCCACCTCGCGCAGCACGCTGGTCAGGAGTTCGCGGCCGTAGCGTTCCGCCAGCGCTTCGGCGGGCTCGATGCGCAGCAGTTCGTCGATCGAAGGCACGACCCGCAGCAAATCGTTGATCGTGCGATTCATGCTCGCGGGCCCATTCGCACGGCGCATATCTGCAGCAGCGCGTTGCGACCGTCGTCGTCAGTTTTCCGCTGGTAGTGTGTTGCGCGCCGAAGGGAACTGATCAATGCCGAGTGCGGCGCGGAAATCGCTGGTGGCCGAAACAGCCATCGCGTCGAGCGGTATCCCGATCGAATTGGCAATACGGTCCACCATGCCGAAATTGGCAACCGTGATCGCCGCCTCGACCACGGCGCCCGCGCCCATTCGTCCGGCAAGCGCCACGCGCGCGCGATCGAGTACGTCACGGTCTTTGTTCCAGAATGCATCGGTATACGCGAGCAGGACATCTTCGTTCTCTACTCCCGTTTTGAGCACTCGATCGGTGACGCCTTGGAGTTCATAGTGCTTTGCCTTCGCCTGGCCGCTCTCCCGGAGCAGCATCACATGCCAGCTGGTTCAGTAGAAACAGGCGTTCAGCGCGGACACCCGCGCGGCGACGAGCTCGACCTGGGTGCGCGCTATGGCGGGATCGTGGGAAAAATCGAAGTCCATGATCGTCTTCACGGAGCGGTACTGGACCTCCTCCAACGCGATGATCGATGCGCATTCGTCCGGCACCAGGCTCAGCGCACGCAATATGTTCGCGGCCCATTCCTTCCCGTACAGACGCTTACCCGTCTCACCGCCCGCCTCGCCGCTCGGGACTGTCGGTAGCCACGCACCTTCGTCGACCGCTTCGGCGGGCCGCACCCGCGACGGTTCACCGGCTACGACGGGTGGTAAGGCGGGCGCTTCGACCCCGAGACCGCGCGCGAAATCGTCGACGTTCGAAAGGCGTGCGGCAATAGCAACCGCTTCCACGTAAGCTTCCTCGCCGAGACCATCGGCGAGGGCGTCGTCGAGCAGCGAGCGATCGATGGTTTCCGGCGAAACCGCGATCTTGCTCACGACATGGCGCGCGCTATCCGGCACCTCGGCAAGGTCGCTCGCTGGTTCCGGCGAATCATCCTGAATACCGGCATCGCGCCGCGCCTTGCGCACGATTCCCGCGAGAGTGGCGCGCTCAGCGCTCGTCCACCAGGTGCCGGGCCGCGACAACGACACAACGATGTCCCGATGGGCTTCATCGAGCTTATCGCGTACCGGATACAGTGCATTGTGATACAGACCAGCCATTGAGAGGACTCCATTGCGCGTAAACGCTTGGCCGATTATAAGCATGTTGGACCGGCGATCGCAGGGTGCAGACTCTCGCTTTTCGATCACTGCCCGGTATACACCGGCGCACGCTTCTCTACGAATGCGCGCATCGCCTCCTTCGAATCTTCCGTCTGGCCGAGCTCGCCGGTCATAGTCTGTTCAAAACGATAGCCGTCGCGCAGGCTTAATTCCTCGATCTGATTGAGCGCGTGCTTTGCGAGCTTGACCGCCAGCGGGCTCTTCGCAGCAATCTCCCGTGCGATACCGAGCGAGGCATCCATGAGATCTTCGGGCGGGACACAGGCTTCGACAATACCGAGCCGATATAACTCCGGGCCGTAGACGCGCATCCCCGTCAACATCATGCGACGCAGCCGCGAATGGCCGAACAGGCGCTGCGCATGACGCCCGCCACCGAGGAGCCCCACGTCGATTTCCGGAAGCCCAAGACAGCCGCTTTCGCTCGCTATCAAAATGTCGCAGGACGCCGCGAACGCCAACCCGCCGCCGAGTGCCGGCCCGTTGAGCGCACCGATGACCGGCTTTCTGCATTCCATGATGCTGTGGTAGGCCTCACGTGCGCGCCGGCTGCGTTGCCAATGATCTCCAGGCAGCGGCTTGGTGCCGATCCGTTCCTTGATGTCGGCGCCTGCACAGAACACCTTACCCTCCCCCCGCAACACGACGACGCGTACGTCGTCACGGTCACTGACCGTATCGAAAGTCGAAGCGATCTCCTCGAGCATCGGTTGGCTGTGCGCATTTACCGGCGGATTGGCGAATTGAACGAGTGCGATGAAGTCCTCGACGAGGTCGAGTTTGACGAGTTCCGGGTTCAAGATTGTTTCTCCTGGCTGCGGTGCCCGAGGCCGTTCCGCATACCTCGTGGCGGGCCGGGCAATGCTAACAAATCTTGAACAGCGTACCGCGGTGATCGCGGCCTACAGGCATTTACTTGATTGCGGGCAGGCATTATTGTCTTTGGAAGCAACGAGGGGATATTGACGCGGGCGATCGCAACGAACGGTATATTCGCGCGCAAGTGCGCTCCTACGGTGGCTCCGGTTACGCAGGAGCACGGTTGCGCGCGAACCGGAATTCGAGTCACACGAGAACGACCGATCAGATGACATGACGACGACCGATCAGCAAACCATCGACATGCTCGGCGACAGCGCGGAAGACTTCTGCCGGCGCTCGCTCGACGTGGGACGCCTGCGTACCCTGCGCGGCGCGGCGCCCGCCTTCGATTGGAAAGCCTGGCGCGATATGTGTGGTCTCGGTTGGGCATCCGTAATCGTTCCCGAAAATGCACAGGGTCTCGGACTCGGCGCTGCCGCGCTCAGAGCCATCTGCCGCCAGCTCGGGCGCGTGGTTGCACCCGAGCCGATGATCGAATCGTCCGCGGCCGCGGCGGTACTTGCGACAGCCGCAACGCCGCGCAGCGATGAAATCCTCGTGCGGGTGGTAAGCGGCGCGGCGTTCGTCACGCTCGCCCTGATGGAAAACGGAGAAGCCCCATCCGGCGCAACGAAGGGTATTCGAGCCGTTACTAAAGGACAGGGCTTTCGTCTCGACGGGTCCGTGAGCGATCTCCCCTTCGCGTCTGACGCAGACGGATACATCGTGCCCGTCCAGATCGATGACGAACCCGCGATCGTTTACGTCGCCGCCGGGACTGGCGGCGTTCGCGTTGCGTCACGGACGCTCGCCGATGGCAGCACGTCCGGTGATCTCGTCTTCGAAGGCGCAACATGCAAGCTCGCGGACGTATTGCTACGCGGCGCGGAAGCAGACGCTGCAATCGCGCTCACTCGCGAATCGACCCGGCTTGCCGCCAGCGCTTACCTCGTCGGCCTGGCCGAGGCGTTGTTGGAGATAACGCTCGAATATCTCCGCACTCGCGAACAATTTGGCCGTGCCATCGGCAGCTTCCAAGCGCTGCAGCACCGAGCCGTTGATCTCTACATCCAGAAAACGATAGCCCAGTCGGTCGTCGACGAATGTGTCACCCTGTTCGATGGCGCCACGGACGACGCAACGCGCGCCCGCGCCGCGAGCCGGGCCAAATACCGCGCGAGCGAAGCAGCACTTCAGATCGCGCGGCAGGCCGTGCAGATGCACGGCGGGATCGGTTATACCGATGAATGCGACGTCGGCCTGTATCTCAACCGTGCGCTGGTGCTCGCGGCGCGCTATGGCAACGGCACATTTCACTGCCGGCGCCTCGGCGACCTCCTCAAGGCGGACGACGGACGCGAAGATCAGTCCTCACTCGGCACCGTTGTCGACGGATCTCACGACAGCGACTGGAATGCCCTCTCGGACGACGCCTTTCGCGCGATCGTGCGCCGCTGGTTCGAAAGTGAATACCCATCTGACATGCGCCATCCGTCACGTCGACCACGCTGGCACGAGATCAAGCCCTGGTACTTAAAGCTATCGGCAAAGGGCTGGGTCGCGCCCGCCTGGCCCGTCGAACACGGCGGCATGGGGTTGTCGCCGTCGAAACTCCTTATCTATTACGAAGAGCAGGAACGCCTCGGGATCGCACGCGCACCCGATATGGGCATTCAGATGGTGGGGCCGCTGTTGATCAACCACGGCACGCCCGAACAATGCGCGCGCTTCTTGCCGACGATCCTCGCGGGTGAGGAGATCTGGTGCCAGGGTTATTCAGAGCCGAACGCAGGATCGGATCTTGCCAGCCTCAAGACCAAGGCCATACGCGACGGCGACGAGTTCGTGGTCAACGGCCAGAAGACCTGGACGACGCTCGCGCAGGACGCGACGCACATGTTCTGCCTCGTACGCACCTCGACCGAAGGCAAGCAGCAGGAAGGGATTAGTTTCTTCCTGATCGATCTCGACCAGCCGGGAGTGACGATACGCCCCATCCGCAATCTCGCGGGACACGAGGAATTCTGCGAGGTTTTCCTGGACGACGTACGTGTGGCCGCCGACTGCCTGGTCGGGGAGATCAACCAGGGCTGGACGATCGCCAAGGCCCTGCTCGGATTCGAGCGCATCTTCCTGGGCAACCCCAAACAGTCGCAATACGCGCTCAATCGTCTGGAGGCGATGGCAGCGGCCTGTGGACTTCACGAGGATGCCGCATTCACGGACAAGCTCAATCACCTCAAGCTCGACGTGCTCGATCTGGAGACGACCTACAAGCACTTCGCCGACATCGTGCGACGCGGTGAAACCTTGGGGCCCGACGTGTCACTGCTCAAGATCTGGGCGACGGAAACCTTCGCGCGCCTGAGCGAATTGATGCTGGATGCCGCCGGCGCGGGTGGCGCGACAGCGGGCAAGATTGATTTCAACGGCGCCGAGATCGATATCCTGAGTCAGTTCTACAATGCCCGGCCGGCGACGATCTACGCCGGGTCGAATGAGATCCAGCGCAATATTCTTGCGAAGCACGTGCTGCGGCTGCCGGGCGGGTGAGCCATTCGAATCCCGTGTTCAACGCGGTTTCGGAAATCGCCCGCGCACCGATCCAGGGCGTCGCATAATCCATTCCGCCGGAGAGAGGAAATACATCCTCTTAGGCGCAGACAAGTCTAGGAAATCAAGCCCTTTTCTGTTCAGAATTGGAATTCGCCACCCACAACTGGGTTTTGGCACACTACGTTACCTGCTTGTGAGTTCACCATTTGCACTGAGCCGGCTTGCACCAGCAAAAATGGCCATTCAAAATAACTAAATGGATATTTCCGTGACAGAGTTCAAGCAGCACTGCCTGGCAATTATTCGAAGTGTGGGAAAACCGGCAAACCGGAGACCATTAGGCGTCGGGGGAAAGCAGTCGCACGGCTGCAACGAACGATGGGTACCTTTCGAGCGTAGCACAGCCAAACGACCGTTTATCAAGCCTGCCTCTCAACGTCGACGCCGCGCACAAATGCGGTGGACAGAGCCGCGCGAATCGGGTGGCCGGCGCGCAGCTTGAACGGACCTCATTCTATTATCGACTCTGACCCCGCGGAAATGGGACAATGCGCGCCCCGTTCGACCGAAATTCGGAGCAAAAATGACCCAGATTCAATTCGCCGCACCCGACACCGTCGCCGACGCGGTCAAATGCCTAGCCGACGCGAACGGCGGCGCCAAGATCCTCGCGGGCGGCACCGATCTCCTCGTTCAACTCAGAGCGGGCCGCCTCGCCGCCGACACCATTGTTGACATCAAACACATCCCCGAAGTCCGCGCGATCACGGCCGAAGACGGCGGTTTTCGCGTCGGTGCCGCGGTGTCTGGAGCCGAACTCGGCGAGCATCCGGACGTCCGCCGCGTCTGGCCCGGCGTGGTCGAGGCGCTAGAATTGATCGGGTCCGCGCAGATCCAGAGCCGCGCGTCGCTCGGCGGCAATCTGTGCAACGGTTCCCCCGCGGCAGACAGCGTGCCGGCGATGATCGCAGCCGCTACGATCTGCACTATCGCGGGTCCGAACGGTCAGCGCGAAGCTCCGGTCGAAGATATCGTGACAGGACCCGGACAAACGTCGCTGGCGATTGACGAGTTCATCGTGAATTTTTTTCTGCCGCCGCGTCCACCACATTCGGGTGACGCCTACCTGCGCTTCATCCCACGCACGGAAATGGACATCGCGGTGGTGGGCGCGGGCGTCAGCCTGACGCTCGACGACGAAGGCACGTGCACCACTGCGCGCGTCAGTCTCGGCGCAGTCGCCCCGCGGCTGCTCCTGGTTGAAGACGCGGCCAGAGTCATCATCGGCACCCGGCTCGACGACACGGTGCTGGAGAAACTGGGCGTCGTCGCCAGCACCGCCTGCGATCCGATCGACGACAAGCGCGGCACGGTGGCGTATCGAACCAAGGTCGCGGGGGTACTCACTCGCCGCGCGGCTGCGATTGCGCTCGAACGTGCGAGGGCAAACTGATGGCCAAGCACCACGTAACCGCCACGGTCAATGGCGATCCGGTTGAATTCCTGTGCGAAACCCAGCAGACACTGCTCGACGTACTGCGCGATGAATTGAATCTCACGGGCAGTAAGGAAGGGTGCGGTTCGGGCGATTGCGGCGCCTGCAGCGTCATTATCGATGACCGTCTCGTCTGCGCCTGCCTCGTGCTCGGCGTCGAAGCCGAGGGCGGGGAGATCGAAACGATCGAAGGCGTCGCGCAGGGTGAGAAGCTGCATCCCTTGCAGAAAACCTTTCTCGAAGACGCCGCACTGCAGTGTGGCGTGTGCACACCGGGGGTTATCGTCGCAGCGAAAGCGCTGCTGGAGCGCAATCCCAATCCCACCGAAACCGAGGCCCGATACTGGTTGGCCGGCAACCTCTGCCGCTGCACGGGCTACGACAAGATCATCAAGGCGGTCATGCACGCCGCCGAAGAAATGCGCGGGGCATAAAACATGGGTAAGGAAGAACAACAACTCAAGGCGCTCGACAAGGGCAAATACCGCTACATCGGTACCCGGCCGGTGCGTCCGGACGGCGTCGACAAGGTCACGGGGCGAGCGAACTTCGGGGCCGATCTCAAACTCGCCGACATGATCCACGGCAGCGTCGTGCGCAGCCCGCATGCGCATGCCCGGATTAAATCGATCAATGTCGATAAAGCGATCGCCCTGCCGGGCGTGAAAGCCGTCGTCACGGGCGCCGATTTTCCCATGCTCAGTCCTTCCGACAGAGTTCCAGGAGTAGCCCCCCTCAGCTATTACGACCTGTCGCACAATGTCATTGCGCGCGACAAAGTTCTTTACGATGGCCATGCGGTCGCCGCCGTCGCGGCGACCACACCCACGATCGCCGCACAGGCGGCCGCGTTGGTCGAAGCCGACTACGAAGTATTGCCGCACGTGATGAAAGCGCTCGACGCGATGAAGCCCGACGCACCGCTACTCCATGAAGACATGTTCACCGCGGGCGTGGAACCCACGCCGACAACGCCATCGAACGTTTCCAAGCGTGTCGCCTTCACGCTGGGCGACGTGGACGTGGGCTTTGGCGACGCCGACGTCGTCGTCGAACACGAATTCAACACGGAAACCGTGCACCAGGGTTACATCGAACCCCATGCCTGTGTAGCCGCCATTGCCGAGGACGGCATGGCGACCATCTGGTGCAGCAGCCAGGGTCAATTCATGGTGCGCGCGTACACGGCGCGGGTATGCGGTATGGAAGTCGCGAAGATCAAGGTCGTTCCATCCGAGATCGGCGGCGGCTTCGGCGGCAAGACCACCATCTATCTCGAACCCCTGGCGGTCGAGCTGGCCAGGCGCGCCGGGCGTCCGGTCAAAATGGTGATGACCCGCGACGAGGTATTCCGGGCGACCGGACCGACGTCGGGCGGCCACGCGTACTGCAAGATCGGCGCCAAGAAGGACGGCACCATCACGGCTGCCTCGCTGCAACTCGAATACGAGGCCGGCGCCTTCGACGGCTCGCCGGTCGCCCTCGGCTGCATGACGGGTTTCGCCCCCTACGACCTGGAAAACGTGTCGATAGTGGGTTACGACGTCGTCGTAAATCGACCCAAGTCCGCAGCCTATCGTGCGCCAGGCGCACCGGTCGCTGCCTTTGCCGTCGAATCGACCCTCGATGAACTCGCGAGGAAGCTCGCCATGGATCCTATCGCGCTCCGCGAGAACAACGCTGCGAAGGAAGGTACGCGGGCCGCCTACGGTCCGAAATTCAATCGCATTGGTTTCGAGGAGACGCTGACGGCGGCGAAGAATCACCCGCACTGGTCCGCGCCGCTCGGCCCTGATCAGGGGCGCGGCATCGCCTCTGGATTCTGGTTCAACATCGGCGGCAATTCGAGCGCCTCTGTCAATATTAACGAAGACGGTACGGTCATCGTGGTCACTGGCAACCCAGATATCGGCGGCTCGCGTGCGTCGATGGCTCTGATGGCGGCGGAGGTCTTAGGCGTCGACATCGCCAAAGTCAAACCGCAGGTTGCCGACACCGAGTCCGTGCCCTACAGCGACCTTACCGGCGGCAGCCGCGTGACCTTTGCGACCGGCAAGGCCGTGATCGAAGCGGCGCAGGACGCGGTCCGCGACATGAAGGAACGCGCGGCGAAGATCTGGGAGGTCGACGCCGACCAGGTCGAATGGCGGGACGGCAAGGCCGTCGCCATCGAGACCGACAAGCACCAACCGCTGTCGGTCGCCGACATCGCGGGCATGGCCGGCAAGACCGGCGGCCCCATCAGCGGCAAGGCCAATATCAACGCCTCGGGCGCCGGTCCGGGCTTTGGCACGCACATCTGCGACGTCGAGATCGACAAGGAGACCGGGCGCGTCACGGTGATCCGCTATACCGCAATTCAGGACGTGGGCACGGCGATCCATCCGAGTTATGTCGAGGGCCAGTTGCAGGGCGGCGCCGTACAGGGCATCGGCTGGGCGATCAACGAAGAATACATCTACGACGCGGACGGCCGGCTCGAAAATTCGGGCTTCCTCGACTACCGTGTACCGGTTGCTTCCGACGTGCCGATGATCGACACCGTCCTGGTCGAAGTGCCGAATCCGGGCCACCCCTACGGTGTACGCGGCGTCGGCGAAGTGCCGATCATTCCACCGCTCGCGGCGGTCGCGAACGCGATCGCCGATGCCACAGGTCTGCGCATGACCGATCTGCCGATCTCACCGCCGCGCCTGCTGGCAGCGATCGACGCGGCTAAGTAATCAGCCTTCGCTCCAATGGCGAAGGTGGTCTTGCAGACAGAGCTCGCTAACAGCTTCACCGACGGTGTCACGCAGTTAGAAGTCGAAGCGGATAACGTTCGTCAACTCATCGCGGCACTCGACCGGCAATATCCTGGAATGGGTGAGCGTCTGCGCACTCGAACCGCGGTCGCCATCGACGGAGAGATCTTTCAGGAACCTTATCTGGAAGCCATAGAAGCGAACAGCGAGGTCTATTTTCTGCCGAAGATCGAGGGTGGTTGAATGGGGAGAAATGCATGATGACCCAACAAGAAATGGTCCTCGAACTATGGGACCGTGAAAAAATCAAAGAGCTGACCTACGCCTACGGGTTGGCGATCGAAGATCAGGATGTCGAACGCATGGCGAGCCTATTCACGGGCGACGCCTCGATCGACTTCAGCTCGCTCGGGCGCGGAGTGATGACGGGCCACGATGATATCAAGGCGTTCTACACGTCGACCTGGCCGCTAAAGGTGAAACCCTTCTTCACCAATCACGTGATCCACATCGACGGCGATCGCGCGACCGGGACCTGCTCGCTCGAGAACCGCGCGATCCGCGAGGGTGAAAGCTGGATCGGCGCCGGACGCCTGCACGACACCTATGGGAAGGCCGACGGCGAGTGGAAATTCACATCCCGACGTGTCGAGATGTTTTATTTCGTGCCCTTAGCGCAAGGCTGGGCGAATTCCGACGGTCCCGCAAAGCTCTAGCCCACGTATCTAAACGGGCTTAGCCCCGCAGAGCACGAACATCATGCGGCAGAACTCATCGGTCTTGTTGGCCCAGGCGTGATTGGTGCCCCGCTGGATGAGCACATCGCCTGCTTGCATAAGGCGCTCCTCGGTGTCCATGACGGCCCAGATTTCGCCGGCTAGCACCATGGCGTAATCGACCGTAGCAGTCTTGTGCATGGCCGGATCCGCCGCATCGCGGTCAGCCGCGTGCGCGGCCTGCATCTGGGCAAAGGCTTCGGCTCCATCGACGCCGTCTTTCCAGGCCGAATCGGGCGGAAAATCGACGATGCGGTAGATCGTCCCCGTGGGTGTGGGCTCTAGGTGAATGGGACGGTCGGCATTGTCCTCATCTCCGGTGTTTCCCGCCGGCGCTTCAGTGGTTTCCCAAAAATCGGTCACCGTCAGATCACCCATCTTCTCCATGACGAGGACGCTTTCCGCCGGACCGTCCATGATGATCCTGGACTTGCCGTTCTCGTCGTGACCCGTCACTAACCGTCTCACTGTCTGTACTTTCATGCTCCGCCCTCCCCTGATCAGCGATGCGCCGTCATGGTTTTCCCGTAATTTAGACCGCAGTGCGCGGCTGGTCGATGAGTCGGTGGATCAATCGGCACTTGATAATCGATACGCTGTCGATGGCATTAGGACAGCGTCGACCGTCGGCCGTGTTGATCCATCATTCCGACCGCGGCAGCCAATATACGAGTGATGATTTCCGCGACAAGCTCGACCAACACGACATCCAATGTAGCATAAGTGCCAGGGGCAACTGTTACGACAATGTCGTCGTCGAGAGCTTTTTTGGGTTACTCAAACGAGAGCGCGTCAATCGCGTGTGATACCGAACTCGAAGCGAAGCTCGGGCTGATGTGTTCGATTACATCGAGTGCTTTTACAATCGAAAACGCCGCCATGGCTATCTGGGTAACATCAGCCCGGCGGCTTTCGAAAAGCAGACATGCGGTCCTTACGAAACTGTCCATTAAACCGGGGCAAAACCATCCGCACCGAAAAGAGCCCTATGGGTGTGGTATCGATCCGCTTGAAATGATGCCAATATTGGGTCTCCGAAAGCCGGTCGTTCAGGCTGTCAAAAAGAGGCGCCGATCCCATGACACTGTCGCTCGAAAACATCGATATCCATACCCCCCAACGATACGCGAAAAAGGGCTTCCCCTGGGAAGAATGGGATCTACTGCGCCGCGATGCACCGATCTTCTGGTACGAGCGCGACGACATAGAACCGTTCTGGGCCGTTACCCGTCATGCAGATGTGCTGACAATCTCGGGCCTGCCCGAGGTGTTTATCAACGGCGGGCCGCGCCTGCGCCTCGCGCTCAAGGGTGAGGCGGAATTACTGCGCGGCGGCCTCGACGAATTCGGCACCTCGCGCGGCTGGGATCCCACCGAACCGCCGGACCTGGTGTTCATGGACAATCCGCGTCATCGCCACGTGCGTAAGGCATCGAGCTGGGCCTTTACTCAGGGCTGCATGCGCGGCATGGTAAGCCACTTCGACGACCTGGCCGAAGGCTTCGCCGCCGAACTTACCGAATCCGCAAAAGCCGCAACGCAACGCGGCGAGACTTGTGATTTTGTGCATGAATTCGCGTGCAAACTCCCGCTTGCCGCGGTTGGCGAGATCATGGAGCTGCCGCCCGACGATTGGCGCAAGTTGCTGATTTGGTCCAACGCCATCATCGGCGAAGTCGAGCCCGCACAAATCCTTGAAGGCGAGACGATAGCGCAAGCGGCCGAGCGCAATATGAACGAGTTCCGCAGCTACCTGGAGGACCTGGTGCAGGCGCATCGGGTACCTAGCGGCGGGCCTTCGAACTTCGTGAATCGCCTGGTCAACGCCCGTGTGCAGGGCGAGCCCATGAACGACCAGCAGTTGATCGGCTATCTGTTCGTGCTGATCGGCGCCGGTAACGACACCACGCGTAATGCGACGGCCGGCGGCTTCGCGGCGCTGGTGGAACATCCCGACCAGCGTGACCGTTTGATCGAACATCCCGATCTTCTGCCGACAGCGGTGGACGAGATCCTGCGTTGGACGACCCCGGTGATCAGCTTCCTCAGAACAGCGACCCGGGATTTCGATCTAAGCGGTACAAAGATTCGCGAAGGCGAGACCGTCTGTATGTTCTATCCATCCGCCAACCGCGACGATGCGGTCTTTGAGGATCCCTACCGCTTCGATATCGGACGCACCCCGAACGAATACCTGACGTTCGGGTACGGTGCGCATTTCTGTATCGGTACTAACCTGGCGCGGGCCGAACTCACGTCCATGATGAAAGCGCTCATTCCGTTCCTGCCTGAGTTCGAACTGGCCGGGGAAAGTAGCCGGATCGCAAACACGCACGTGTCTGGGTATTCCAAGCTGCCAGTACGCGCGGCCACTTTATTTCGCCCGCTAGCGGGCGCACCGAAACGCTCGACCGGCTTATGACCTCGCCAACACCTGCGCGGCCTCGGCGGCGACGCGATCGGCCTCCAGTTGATATTGCGGCTCCGTACCACGCGGTGCGCGTGAGTCACCCGTACTCGCATCCGCATCGTTTTTCTTCCAGTCGTCGGAGTCCGACCATCTGTAGCCAAGTCGTTGGATCGCGCCGGGGTTCACGATCGCTTCAAAAGCCTCTAGAGAATCCCGCAGGATCGCACGTTGATCTACGCGATCGAAAGGTCGCCCCGCCGTATGACCCAGCGGGTAGTCCAGAAACACGGCGCGCGGCGGGCGTCCCGCTTCGATGATGTCGAGCGCGCTCGCCATGCACAGGGTCGGGGTACCGTGCGCTTCGAGGTGCCGGGCTATCAGACTCACGGTCTGATGGCAGACGGGTCACATAGGGACAAGGAGCACAGCGTCGACCGCCTGCGCCTTAAACCGTGCCTCTAATTCCGGGATAATTTCTTCCCGCACGCGGCGCTGGGAATAGACCCCGCCCATGCAGGAGAAAAATTCCGGTCCGAGTTCGCCGATGCGGCCATTCTCCTCCGCTTCTCGCAACGCTTCGATCGGGAGGATGCAATTCGGATCCTTGCGCGGATCCGTCAGGTAATTCTCGGTAATGTGGGAGAAGTGGATTCGATCGATCGGCGTATCCTTGGGGATCGAACGGATGGAGGTGTCGTCCTTATAATAGAACGCGACCTGACCGACGACATAGGCCCCGGATGTGGTCAGGACGCCGAGGCGCGACGCCGACAAGGGCTTTTCCAGCGGCGTGAAGGCCGGGGGATCTACGGCCTTGAACCAGCGATACGGATCATACCCGAGTTGTTGATAGCGCTCGGTGATCGATGCGATGTACTCCACGTGCATTGGTTTGGTTCTCTTCAAGGCATTCTATGACTGCTTAGTGAGAAGGTTGCCGAAAAACGAGTCCCTGCCGTTTTTCCACAGCCGAATAGCCACAGAATAGACGGAATCGCGCTGGCGCGGAATGCCCTATTCTGCCAGATTCCCGAATTAGGCTATGGCGGGCCCTCTCAGGCGAAGTAAAATGGCTGTTTGAAATCCATGAAATACATCGAACGATTCGGAACCATTCGGAAAGGAGGACCACATGTCCGACATTTACGACCTGAGCATGGACTCGATTACCGGCGAACCCGTCGCTTTATCGGGATACCGGGATCAAGCGCTGTTGATCGTGAATCTTGCTAGCCAATGAGGCATGACACCTCAATACGCAGGTCTGCGTACCCTACATGAGAATAACAACGGCAAAAATTTCTCGGTCCTAGGCTTTCCCTGCAATCAGTTCGGCGCACAGGAACCGGGAACGAACGAGGAGATCTCGGAATTCGCGACATCGAACTACGACGTCAACTTCCCCATGTTCTCCAAGATTGAGGTGAACGGCGACGGCGCCTGCGAACTGTACGAGATCCTGAAGGCGGCCCAGCCCAACGACGACGGCAGCACCAAGGTGACCTGGAATTTCACCAAGTTCCTGGTCAACGCCAAAGGTAAAGTCGTCAAACGCTTCGAACCGCGCACGATGCCCGAGGAGATCGAGGCGCAGCTTGATGCCCTGCTTTAATTATTCTCCGAGTGCGCCGGCAGATTATATGAGACCGCGGTGATACGTGAGCGATCGCGGCGCTTTTTTTGTTGCGCTGAGTTAGTCAATTCGCCCGCAAGCGAGCTCCTACAGGGAACCTCCGCAAGGTAGGAGCCCGCTTACGGGCAAACGCAAACCGGCTGCTTAACTCGCGACGTCCGAGTGGGGAGCGCGAACGGATGAAAATCCAGCGTTTTCACCGGCCTGATAGAATTCCATGACCAGTCAAAATCGCTTAGACCGCCGACACCTCTATGTTGGAACTCAATCGCACCTGCCTGTTCGCACCCGGCAATCATCCCCGAAAAGTTGAAAAAGTATTCGATGCCGGCTGCGACGTCGTCATTCTGGATCTCGAAGACGCCGTAGCCGTCGCGGAAAAGAAAGCGACCCGCGCCGTCGTCGTCGATGCCTTGAAGAAACCGCGCCGCTGCCGCGGATACGTGCGGGTCAACAGCATCGACACGGCGTATTGCTACGATGATATCGAAGCGACTGTGGGGCCATGGCTGGACGGCCTCATGCTGCCGAAAGTGGAACGCGCCGCCGATCTCCAGATGGCCGACTGGATGATGGTCAACCTGGAACAGCGCCTTGGGCTCAAGCCCGGCTCGATCGATCTGCTTCCGATCATTGAAACCGCGAAAGGCATGGGCGCGATCAGGGAGATTGCGGCCTGCGGCGGACGTTTGAAGCGATTGTCCTTCGGCGCCGGCGATTACACTCGCGATCTCGGCCTGAGCTGGACTTTCGACGAAAAGGAAATCGCGGCAGCGCGCTCCGAAATCGTACTCGCCTCGCGCCTCGCGGAAATTGAGCCGCCCATCGACACCGTCTTCATCCACATCCGTGAACACGAAGCCTTTGAACGGTCGGCACGCCTGGGGCAGGAATTTGGATTCCAGGGCAAACTCTGCATTCATCCCGACCAGATCCCGATCGCCAATGCCGTCTACACGCCGAGCGACGACGAACTCGCCTGGGCGAAAAAGATCATCACGAGTTTCGACGAGGCGGAGGCGGAAGGCTCGGCCTCGATCCAGGTGGACGGCTATTTCGTCGACTATCCGATCGTCGAGAAGGCTCAGCGCATCGTCGAGGTCGCGCAGGCGGTCGCGGCGCAGGGCTGAATCGGCCACACACTGGTTAAGGAGCCTCTGAATAAGTCATGGTGCGTCTGAATTGCCCATGATTTATTCAGAGGTTCCTTAGACGGGAACGGCCACCTCCGGCAGTGGCAGTATGGTCGTGCGCTTCATCAGACGCCGTTCGTTCGTGTCGAAAGGATCGCGGCGGTGGATAGTTGAGGCGTTGTCCCACAGGATCGCATCGCCCAGCTGCCAATCGTGCCGGTAGACGAATTCGGGCCGCACACACCACTCAAAGAGGTAGTCAAGCAGTTCATCGCTTTCGCTTTGCGGTATATCGAGGATCCGGGTTGTCATGCCCGCGCAGATGTAAAGCGACTTCCTGCCCGAATACGGATGGGTTCGGATCACGGGTTGATCGATGTCCTGGGTCTGCTTCGTTTGCTCGTCATCGGTCGGTACGCTGTAGAGGCGATTGAAGGCCGCATAGGATTGAATCGCGCGTTTGCCCTCGAGTCCGGCCTTGACGTCCGCCGGCAGGCGTTCGAACGCACAGATCATGTCCGCGAAATACGTGGCGCCGGCACTTTGGGGCAGCTCTACCGCGTGCAAGAGCGAACCGACCGCAGGCTTCGGCAGGTAAATTTGATCGTAATGCCAGCCGACGTCATTGTTCGACAAGATGCCGATCGGACGTCCGTCTTCGACGATATTCGAGATATAGAGGATTTCGGGCGTCTCCCGCGACAGGAATTCGTGGCGCAGGTGAATTTCGAGCGGCCCGAGCTTGGCGCTGAAACGGGCCTCGTCGGATTCCGACATCAACTGGCCGCGAAACAGGAGAATTTGGTATTGCCACCAAAGCGCCTTGATTTCGTCGATGACAGCGGATCCATGATCGTCGCTCAAATCGATGCCGATGACTTCAGCAACGAAGGATTCGCTGAGCGGTCTGACTTCAATCGTCACGGGGCGTTCTCTTGGGGGGTCGGCATCGCCTGGCGGCTGAGATCCACCGCATTGTCGCCACCGACGGGTAGCGCCGCAAGTGAATCTCGGACAGGTGTTACGGATCGCAAGATGCCATATCGGACGAAACGTTGCGATTTATTCGCCCGCAAGCGGGCGCCGACAACGCCTGGCGAAGATTCCGTATGAGCCCGCTTGCGGGCGAACGGTAAGTTGTTCAGGCGTCACGCGGCGTATCTCGTTGCCGAATTTCTGCCTCGTCTTTGATCAGATCCTTCAGGACGTCCGCGTTGGCATCGCCGAGTGCGGGGCCGAGTGAAGTGATCTCGCCCGGCGTTAGCGACAGACGGGGTAGAAGATTAGGGATGACGATTTCGCCGAGGGCTTCATGCTTGACTTTCGCCAACATGCCGCGAGCCTCGAAATGGGGGTCGCCGAAAATGTCAGCGATCGAATTGATCGCACCGCAGGGCACTTGTCCGGATTCGCACCGCGCAACGACATCGGACAGTGGCAGGGAGCGCGTGAACGCTTCCACGATCCCGTCGATCCGCTTGTGATCGGCGACACGGTCGGCCGTCGCCGGATAGCTGTCGATCAGATCCGGACGACCCAGCACCTCGCCCGCCATCCTCGCCCAAATGCGATCGCTGGTGCAGGCGATCGCAACCCAGCGTCCGTCGGCACACGGGAAATGCCCGTGTGGACAGGCATTGCGCGTCCCCGTTCCTTCACGTCCCCGCACGATGCCAAATTTCGCATACGCCGGCGCGAGTTCGTCGAGGACCCGAAAGATGGATTCATACAGTGCAACGTCGATGACCTGCCCGGCACCCGTGCGTTCCGCGACGCGCAATGCCATCAGGACGCCAACGGCGCCGTACAGACCCGAAATGTAATCGGCGAGCGAAGTCGACCCGGGCGTCACGGGAGGGCCATCAGGCATGCCCGCTAGATGGGTCAAACCGCCGACGG
>JAYYZW010000066.1:0-17985 GCA_036339995.1 Pseudomonadota bacterium | reverse complement strand
ATATGTGCGCATCTACCAATGGGACAATGAGGTCCTGTTCTTTTTAGGTTCCCAGGAACCCCTTAACCCCGAACGCTCCCTGGGCATGACCGGAAGGCCCTTCTCTGACGAACCTGTCCACTACCTGGAAATTGGTATTGGTTCTGTGGAGGACCTGCTGGTGGCGCTGAATATGGACCAGGAAAACATTGAACTCTTTTCCAGGGGTGCGCCGGTGCTGACAGATAACATGAACAGGATGGCCACCGAGTCTGCAATGACCATGGACAGGGGCGAAGCACTGACATTCAGGGACCTTGAAAGGTTGTTTCTGCCATATGACCCGTTACTGCAGAGCGACAGCTTCATCCATCAGAATTTTCCGGTGGACATAGAGTTTTCCTACATAGCCGAACAACTGGAGAGGAACGGGTTCAAGCAGCGTGCCGTGGACCTGGCCACCATGCTGGGAAATACCAACCCGAACGAATCTTTGCTATTGCACGGTATGGGGCTCGAAAGACAGGGCCAGAGACCGGAGTCGCAGCGCCTGTTACTGTCCTCGCTACTCTCCGACCCAACCAATGACCAAGCCCGTTTTGCCATCCTGAAGCCATGGTTGAACCAACTGGAAGATGAAGGAACACCGGAATATATTGATGAGATTGCAGGACAGTTAACCGGGCCCGGCGCGGCCGTGTTTGAAGGCTGGAAGGCAGCGGCAGAGGAAGACTGGCAGCGGCTTGTAGAGTTGGACGGGGAACTAGCCGAATCATTACCCACTGACCAGTGGTACCTGGAGTCGGTCAAGCTGCGCGCCGACTGGAGAACTAAGGTGGTCTCGCCGGGTTTTCAGCCCGGGCTTGCCCGGGAGGCCAAAAGGCTTATCGATAATGCCATCGCTATCTTTCATGATCCTGACCTTTACAGCCTGCGGATCGCCTCAGCGTTTGTTGCCGATGACGCCCCGGATATCGTAGAAACGGCGAGACGCCTGATCTACCTCTTTGATGACGAGATCAGGATGGCTAATGATGGGTTGATAGAAATTTCATCGGAAAGCCTGGACCGGAAATTGTTGCAGATCAATACAATCAGGCAAGTCGTGGGCCAAACCAGGCTGAACCACGAAATTGAAGACTATAAAATTAATGCGCTGGATGAAAAACTGGAAAATACGATCCAGAAACTGCAGGCGCTGGGAAAAGATGATTCATCGGCCCTATAGTCATTTTCTATATCAGTTATTGTCCCAGAACTGCTTGTACATAATGAATGCCTCGCGGGGACGCTGGTAGACCTGGAACAAGCCTTGCTGCAAGCCCTGAAGAACCTGCGAGTTTGAGATATTGTCCTCGTCAGTCAAGTTCCGCGCGCCTAGGGTGAGTTCCCAGTCTCCGCCACTCGGCATGTAAGACACCATCAAATTGACCCTGGAAATGCTCGGGATCAGCTCGTTCGTGTAGTTCCCGATGGTTCCCCATTGTTCGGCCTCGTAAAAATAATCGAAGCGAGTCTGTAGTTCGGCACCGTTCTGGAAGAAGTGCGAATAGTTGAAACCGAGGTTAACTTGCCACTCCGGTGCAAACGGCAGCTCGTTGCTCGTATCAATGACTTTGCGCAAATTGCTGCCGTTGTTAACGATGAGGCCGCCTGTCCTGAGGCTATCGACCTCGTTGCTCAGATAGCCAATCGACGCATCTAAGCGCAGATTGTCGGTCGCGAGAAAATTCGTCTCTACCTCAATTCCATACAGCGATGCGTCTCCAAGGTTGTCCGTGGTCAGCGGGGTCGCGAGCGTTTCGGGATTAAGTTGGGCCGCACTGATCTGCATGTTGGTATATTCCATGTCGAACACCGCAACGTTCGTGCGAAGGCGACCGTCCATTGCTGTCATTTTCAAGCCAAGCTCGTAGGAATCGACAAATTCTGGTCCATATATCTGCAACTCGGTGATGCCGGGTGGTTGTCGAGACGGAAATCCGCCATTGCGAAATCCGTCGGAGAACTGGCCGTATATCATGATTTCGTCTGTCAGATTCCAAGACAGATTCGCCATGACGTTAGTTTCATCGATTTCGGCAAGTGCTGCCAACGTAATGGAGTCGACGGGATTGTCGTTGTATAGCTCGAACCTTCCGCCCTTCTTTTCGTCGGTGTATCTGGCACCCAGGGTGAGATGGACGTTGTCATTAAAGTGATAGATTCCCTGACCGAATACCGCAGTTGACGTGTTGTCGATAAAACGGTCCTGGGTGTTTCCGATAGGAAGGAAGTTGACATCGTTGTTAAACGAACCCGGCCCATACGGCGCGATCACAGCGACTCGCTCGTTGCCGTCCTCCGCCATATAGAATGCGCCGAGGAGCCAGTCGAAATTTCCGTCCACGAGCGAGCCGCTCCACTGAAACTCTTGAGTGATCTGATCCTGCTCAAAGTTCTCATTGTGATTGCCCGACACCATTATTGGTGCAGGCGACGAGTTGATAAACCTCGAGTCGAAGCCACGCGATGAGGTAATCGACTTGAAGCTGACGGACTCGCCCCCCCAATTGATTCGCAGTCCGAAGCCGTAGCTTTCGAGTGACTGCAAGGGACGAATCTTGTTGCCGTCGGTGTCCCACCACGACGCATTCGAACCGTTGAGCGAGCCTGCCCAGTAGTTGCCAAGGCAGGCAGGCGTTGCATCACGATAGGCCTGGCCGTTCGTGCCGCAGAGTGGGTCCGTCGAAATGTATGGTCGATTGTTGGGGGCCACCTGGGGCCCTCGCGGCTCACGATTGAATATCCGGCCAAAGATGCTGGTTGACTGACCCTGTTGACGCGGTCCCGGTACGAGATCAAGGTCTTGCTCACCAACTGACAGGTCGCCCATCTGAGCGATGATGAGGGGTGCCGGCGAATCGTTGCGATCGGTAAGATCCGCGTCGAGGTCAATCATCAGCGAGTCGTTCGGCTCAAATCGCAACGCTGCGCGAAAACCGGTTACGTCCTCGGCGCCGAGCTCCAAGTCGTTATACTGAAGCGCCGGAATAAAGCCGTCACGTTCACGCTTGAAGGCCGATACTCGCAGTGCAGTGGTTTCTGATAGTGGCGCGTTGATGAGCCCGTGGACAAGCAAGTAGCCCAGCTCACCGAATCCTGCAGAAGCATTTGCCGTGAACCCTTCTTCGACACTTGGCTTCGCAGAGATGATGTTGATCACGCCACCCGTCGAGTTGCGGCCAAACAGCGTGCCCTGGGGGCCGCGAAGCGCTTCTACGCGCTCGATGTCGAGCAACTCCAACAAACTGCCGATTGACCGCCCCAGGTATACGTCATCAACGTATAAGCCGATAGCTGGGTCGGTGTTGATCACGAAATCCGATTGGCCAATACCGCGGATCGCCGTACGAGGTGCGGCGCCGAAGCCACTGATTGTGCCGTTGTTTTCCATCGTTACGTTGGGCGCCGTTCTGGCAAAATCGACGACGTCAAGCGCTCCTCGGTTCTCGAGCTCAACACCGGACATCGCCGTGATCGCGAGCGGCGCATCTTGCAGTCCCTCCTCGATACGACGACTGGTGACGGTGATCTCTTCGGTTTCGTAGCGACTGCCGGTGTCTACCTGCGCGACGGCTTGCTGTGCACCGCCTGCACCGGCGGTTAATCCGAGCGCTGCCAGTAACGAGCCAAAAAAACCTTCCCTCTGAACTTCCACCGATGTCTCCTCGTTTGTACGCGCAGTCGCCGCAGTCGCAGCGATACTAATCACGCGTTTCTCGGAAAGACCGCCGGAAAGTCCAGTACCGTCGAGTAGCAACTCCACCGCATCAGGCAGCGTAAACCGTCCAACGACTGCGTTCGATGTTCGACTCGCGGCCAGGTCGTAGGGAAAAAGGGTAATCGCCCCGGTCTGTTCGGCGAGCTGTTCCAGGGCACTCGCAGCGTCTTGCTGGGGCACGTCGATGTCGTATTCCGGCTCCGCCTCTTGGGCGAATGCTCCGGTGGTTAGCGCTAAAATGGTCAGCGCCAACGTACGGCAAGCTCTTCCCCCTGGGCTGGTTCGCTCCCCTTTGATCTCCCCTCTGTCCTGCCTGCGTTTCAGATTCCTCTTAGCGGTCTTGTCAGGCAGTAGACGGGCAAGAAGAGAAAGCTCGCAATTGAATCGACGGCTTTTTTGTTTCACCGAAAGATGGCTATTCGCCCGCAGAAATCAAAATATGATCTTCGGATGAATACGTCACCCGAAGCCCAAAATTGCTCTCGAGAGTCTCAAACATCATCTCGGTCTCACCGATGGGAAAGCGACCGCCGATGCGAATCGCACCGACCTCGGGGTCCGAGAACTCGATTTCTGCCGTCGTGTACCGGCTGATTTCGCGCACGACTTCCTCGAGCGACTCGCCCGAGAGCTGCAACACGCCTTCTGTCCAGGATAGCCGTCTAAGTATCTCGGGAGATTCGAGACTAACGAAGTTACGCAAGCTGTCTAACTCGCCGGAGTCGGAGACCGAGCTCGGAATTGTCGCTACCTGTCCGGCGCTCAGTATTCCGAGTTCTGTGACGAGCAGTTGCGAAACTGGAGCAGGCGCAGAAGCAGTTATCTCAACAGGAGCGTCTGCTGGACTTATCCTCTCGAGCACAACAATCCCTTCGCTTACGGTAACGTCTACGGAGCCGTTACGCATATAGACTGAGAACGCCGTGCCCAGCGCGCGGATGCGGTGGTCGCCGGCCGAAACTCTGAGCGGTAGCCGCTCGTTATCCGTCACGTCAAAATGAGCCTCCCCGCGAAGCAGACGAACGTCTCGATATGCCTCTCCGTAGCTGACTCGGATCTGCGAATCCGTGTTTAGGGTCGCGATTGAACCGTCGGCGAGTGTGATCACGCGCTGCTGACCAACCGCCGTTGCGTATAGCCCATTGGAATCGAGCGGTGACTCTATTCCGACGAAAACGACGAGCCCCACGACGGCTAGGATCGTCGCCGCCACAGCCGTGAGCCAGACCGGCCTGACCCAACGGGACTCGCTGTGCTCGGCAGGATTATCGAGCAGCACCGCAAGCTCGCTCAGAACGTTCATTTTGTTCCAAAGCTCAGCAAGCCTAAATAGCGCGTCGCGGTATGCCGGGCTGCGGGCTAGCCAGCGCCTAAGATTCTGATGCTCTTCGGATGACAAAGCACGGTCGCCATCGAGTCTGATCAGCCATTCGGCTGCCTGTTCTTCAATCGCGGATCCATCCGGAAAATCGATTACTTCGGTCATAACTGCAATAACTCTCTAATGTTAATGCGAATCCCCTGCCTTCCGTGTAGCGCGCGGATTCTCATGTTTTCGAATATACGTATCACACGCCAAAATTCCCCGACGCAGGTACTTCTCGACAGAGCTCACCGACAGCGACAGTCGCGAAGCGATCTCCTTATGTGAGAGGCCATGGACCTTTCGCAACAAGAAGACCTCGCGGCACTTCTCCGAGAGCGTTGAGATTGCCTGGAAATAGAGCCCCAATACCTCGTGGGCTATGCTCTCCAGCTCCGCCGACGGTACGGTCTCGACGGCCGCTGGCATACTGACCTCTTCCAGATAGTCGGTTATCTGCCGTGATTTCTTTGTGAGATTACTCAGCGCGACGTTCTTGGTGACCTGGAAGAGGTATGCCTTCGGATCCTCAATATCCCTGGCGCGCTCGGCAGCGTAGGCCCGCATATAGGCTTCCTGGACAACATCCTCGATATCCTGCTGATTAGCAAAGTAACGCGCGACGAATCGCCTCAAGAACGAGTTGTGCTTGATGAAGGCATTCGAGATTGGCGAGTTCTTGCTGGCCATGTCCCTCCTCGCAACGCTAATTTACTACGTTAGCAGTATAAGACCAAAAACTATGCGGTTTCCTCAATAATTAGCCTGTCGTCCGCGTAACGCGCCGTCGAACGGGAGAGTTGAGCTTTAATTGCGGGCTATTCGGCCCGGTATACCACCTCTCCTGCAACCATGGTCATCACAGGACTGAGGTCGCGAATTTCATCGACCGGAACAGTCATATAGTCACGGTTAAGCACGACCAGGTCGGCATACTTGCCAGCTTCGATCGTACCGATCTTATCCTCCATAAACAGGATGTACGCGTTTGAGCGTGTGTGGGCGATCAGCGCCTGTTCACGTGTGATGACTTCATCAGGCTGGTACTTGACGATGTCCGGGAAGACTTTCCCGGCCGTGTATACCCAGATCGTGTGGAACGGGTTGTACGTGGAAACAATGGTTCCGTCAGAGCCCAGACCCCACAGGATGCCGCTATCCTGGATCGCACGAATCGGCGGTGAAACAATGCCGTCAATCGGCATATTCAACGAGTGGTTTGCGACGGAGATGTTCCAGCCGAGGTCTTTCGCTCGCTGAATCGTCTCAGGCTCAACCAGATCGACATGACCGAGCGTCCAGCGCAGGTCCTGAATCGGATAGTGCCTGCTGAATTCTTCTGAATAATCGAGCATGCGATTGGCCGTTGCATCCAGCATTGCATGCTCATTGATATACCAGCCGTTCCTGGCTGCAGCTTCGGCAATCAGTGCCCATTGTTCAAAGTGTTCATCACTGGCGACGGAATTCGCACTACGGGTGTTGTCGTGTACGAAGCCATGGACATGCTCACCGATGCCGAACATGCCGAAGCGGTCGTCGCGCTGAAAAGGCACTTCTCTGGCCAGTAACTCAGCGGCCGCTATTGAAGTTCGAGCAGTCTCTGCCCAGTAGCGCAGAGCGTAAAAGACACGCAAAGAAAGTTCCCCGGCCTCATAGACTGCTTCAACGGGCTCATATGAACCATCCAGGTAACCCACGTCATAAGTCGTCGTTATACCCATGCTGTTCAAATAACCGTTGAACGCTTTGACCTCTTCCATGCGCCCTTCGAGATCTTCCGCGAAAGGGAAATATTCAAGCGCCGCAGCCATCACAGCCCGGCCTGTCCCGGGTGCGGGGCGAAGCGCGCCGTCTTCAGAGAACCACTCAGGATTTACCTGATACAGAACATCGGCCGCGAGCTGATTCACATAGAAGGCGCCGTAGGTGCGCTGAATATAGACAGGGTTTGCAGGTGCTGCAGCATCGAGCTCTTCGCGTGTGAACCCGCCCGGTCGATCGGCAAACTGCCACTCACGCCAGCCCCCGATAATGAAGATCCATTTACCTGGTCCCAACTCTTCAGCTTTAGCACTGATGTTATCCAGCACCTGCTGCCGCGAAGTAATGCCATGGATACGCAACTCATAAGCTGCCGAATTCGTACCACGCAAATAATGGAAATGATTGTCGATCAAACCGGGAATAACGGTGCGCCCTCCCAGATCCACCTGGTCGGTGTTTTCATCGGCCATCGCCAGCAATTCATCTGTGCTACCGACCGCCAGGATATGTTCCCCGCTAATCGCGATGGCTTCGGCAACCGAGAAATCCGCGTCAACGGTCAGTATTTGGCCGTTGTAAAGGATCTGACTCGGGCCCGACTGGGCTTCGGCCTGCTGAATGTCTCCGAAGACTTGAGGAGTCTGATCAGAAGGAGTGCACCCCACCGAAAAGAGGCAAACAAAAAGCACAACCGCAGATGAGTACCGGACACGGCTTAAATTTTTTTTCATGTCTTCCTCCGGTCTTGACACAAGATCAAATTTGCACTTTTACGTCACTAACGACGACGGCAGCTACGAGGTTATTGTCCACTGGCTGGTGACGCGTTCTGGTTCGCAGCAAATGGCCGCTCAGCCGTCATTTCCTGAGGACCCGTCCATTGAGCTCGCAGCTCCCAGGTCTGGCGATCATCAATCGCTGTGTCGCACGCTTCAAAAGTCACATCACGCATGAGGTGCAACGGGCGACCGCCACCGCCCGGCACAACGACATCGCTCATCGTCAGACACAACTCAGGCATCACGCCGGCAATGATGTGTCCCCCATCATCGAACGTCATTTCCTGCGCCGCACGTCCGTCGCAGGTTTCCAGCGAGACGAATGAGCCAGCGGCTGGTTCGTATAGCGTTATACACTTATCGCTGAATCCGGTCATTCTAAATTCATTGTTGTCATGGATGTTCTCCATGTTGAATGCCTGATCCGCTGTAGGAACGTTGCTGTAGTATGTGTGACAGGTTTCGCCCCTAAGACCACCAATCAGCGCGGCGTTGTGTGGCGCGCCGCGCACATCGAGACACCAGCCCCGGTCTTCTTCAAAAGCTTCAATTAGCTTGACTTCAACCGAAGTCTGCGCAGATACCGAGGCAGCAAAAGCGATTACCAGAGTGCCTATCGAACGCTTCATGTACTTCATCACTGTCCCCCACTGTCCGGACGGAGACGGATGATATACGCCACAACATCTGCAATTGCCTGATCTGTCGTCAGCGACTTCGACATCGCTGCCATTTGCGCGCCCCGGATGTCGCGGGGATGCGTGCCGCGTATGCCGTCCCGGAAATATTTTAACTGTCGTGCGAGATACTGCTCAGACAGATAGACCAGACTTGCCGCTCCCAGCGCTTCATTGCTGGCACCGTCTGGGCCGTGACATGCCAAGCAGATTGACAGGTAGGTTTGCTGCCCTGTTTCCGGATTGCCGGTGATACCCGGCTCTAGGCCCGCGTACCTCGACTCCCAGACGTAAGGTCGTTCAACAATCGCGTCGGCGGTCATCGGGATGCCCGGCTCGAGTCCTGAGATATATTCGGCAACGCTCGACAGCGTGTAGTCGTTGCGGAGCATCCCGGTTGAAAAGTGCATCTGATGTCCCGGGACATCCTCGGGATGGGTGCCGCGGACGCCGTCGATAAAGTTCCGCATTTGCTGCTCCAGATACCAGGCTGGCAGACCGGCAAGCGCCGGGCCGTCGCGTCGGATACTGCCTTGTAAACTGCTACCGTGACAAAACTTACAAACGACAACCAGCTCTTCTCCGGTGACAGTTTCGTTCGGTGTCTCGAATGTTTGAGCCAGCGCACCGGTGCTAACATAAAAGATGGCTGGAGCGAGAAAGATTTTCGAAATACGCACGTGTTTCCTAAACATGTTATTCAGCAGGTAGTGGATTTAGTTCTGCCGATCTGTTGACCGCTCGTTCTATGTCGGCAGTCGTGCACTGGCCTACCCTGACACCGCGCAGTCAAAGCGCTGTATAATCGCGTCCTCGCTCCAGAACCAACGAATCTCTTCGACGACCGGCTCCGACAGGTACTCCGGGTCAGTCACCGTCAACACATAGTTCAGGTGACCGTTGGCCGCATCGACCGTAAACCGCTCCTCGATCTCCGCGGCTTCGCTCATAGGCACTCCACGTCGATTTAAGTAGGGCGCACTGACTCGCGTCGTCGTTACTATCAGTGTGTTGTCTTCCCAGCGACCTGTGGAATAGCCGAGAGGTGACGGATCAATACTCGCAGGATTCTCAGCCGGCTCCAGGTGAATCGCCCTGACAACATCAAACGCCTGCTGCCGAAGCTCAATGGCACCGTCCAGCTCTACGAACTCAATCGGATGAGGGTCCCCCGTTATCGATGGCATTCCGGGTGGTATGCACTGGAGTATCTGGTTATCGGCCGGATCTTCCTCATCCCATGAAGCGACGGCTATCTCGGCGGCCTCCGTCAAAGGATAATAGTCAGCGGGCTGCAGCATCCAGAACTCTTCAGTCCGCTCCCGAGTCCAGATACGGAATATCCCACGACCATCGTCCGGGAGTGACCCGGAGGGCTGGTAATTCGAGTTTCGACGATCGACGTAACGTTGGGGTGACCAACGAGGAGTCGGCGTGATTTGGGGGTCAATAATCACCTCAAGACCACTTGGGAGAAGATATTGCCCAGCCACCATTCGATTGGCCCGACGACTTGACGTTATCCCGGCGACCTTGATTTCAAAACCAGGCTGCAAGGTATCTCTATCGAGACCCATTCGACTAGTCGCGGTCGCATTACCCGCTTCGATATGCCATTGCCCTACGCTTCCATCCTGGCCAACGGTGCGAAGGCGGAACTCGATATGAGGATTTCGCCAGGCTACGGACACGACTTCGCCGCTCACCTCTGTGATGTCAGTCGTATTGAATTCTGCTCTAGAGTGATGAGCCGAAGCGGCAACGGAAATACCGAACAATAGAAAAGTAGTTATTTGCTTCACGACTCCACCTGACATTTCGCGATTACTCGGCCGAATTTCGCGCGCTGTCCCTGGCCGCGACAAAATCTCGTACGCGCGGTGCCCACGATCCGCCGCTCTGATCTGCCGTAATCAATGCGCTCAACTCCTCAACCACTTCGGTGTACTCGGCCTCCTCGGAGACGTTACGCGTCTCATCCGGGTCGATCTCTAAGTCGTAAAGCATCCTTGCTTTGATGTTGCCTGACTCATCACGCCAGTCCGTATAGCGGTGGCGGCGCGTCCGTACAGACGCGCCATCGAACCAACGACTGATTGCCGCCATTCTGACTACCTCGGTCGGATCGCTCAGCACGGGTGCCAGACTCACGCCGTCGAGCTCTGCAGGCTTCGGCAGTCCCACCAGATCCGTCAGCGTCGGAAATACATCGAGCAGACTTGCAACGGACTCGACACGACTACTCGCGTAGCCAGGTACACGGATGAGAAGCGGCGTCCGAAGCGTCATGTCGAAGAGCACATTCTTGCCCCACAGCGTGTGATCACCAAGATTTATGCCGTTATCGCCGAACAATACGACGATTGTGTCGTCTTCGAGGCCGAGGTCACGCAATGCATCCAGCACCTTGCCGACCTGCGCGTCCGCATAACTAACCGCGGCGTGGTAGGCGTGGATGAGATTCAGTGCCTGAGATTCGCCCGGCAGGCCTTCTTGGGGAATTCCAGCGTAGCTACGCAGCTCAACTAAGTCGTGCAGAGGATGATATGGGGCTCCGGCAGGCATCGAGTAATAGGTCGGTGGAAGCTCGAAGTCTGCAGGATCGTATAACGACCAGTATCTTTCGGGCGCCGTGAATGGAAGATGCGGCTTGCGAAAGCCCGCGGCGATCAGAAACGGTGCGTCGGCCTGACTAAGCCGCCTTAGATCATTGATCACCTTCTCTGCGAGCTTCCCGTCAGGGTATGCGTTGTCGGCAACATCCAGACGTTCATAGGCCGGCCCGACGACGCCCTGGGGATTGTCGAGATAAGCACGCTGGATGTCGTCGCGACGCGCATTGGGCGCCATCGAGCTGGTCCAGTCACCCTCCGGATTCCATGGCGTTTCACTCCACGCACTTGCGGTATCCAAAGTCGCGTCGAATACCTTGCCGTTACTGACGGTGTGGTAGCCATGCGACTGGAAGTAGCCAGGCAGGCTTACTGCATCCGGCAGGTCCTCGTCCAGACGTGAGTCGTAGGTGATAAAACTACTGGTAGTCGGCTTTATTGCGGAAAATAGTGCTGCGCGCGAAGCGCCACAGTTCGGAACAGCCGCGAACGCCTGTTCGAACATCACGCCTGTGTTCGCAAGATCGTCGATGTTTGGCGTGAGCACGACCTGATCGCCATACGCCGCGACTTCCGGACGAAGATCGTCGACGATGATAATGAGCACGTTCGGACGATCCGTGCGTTGTGCAACGGCTACCTGAGAAAGTGTCGCAATCAATGCAATCAGCAAAATTTTTGCGCAGTACTTCATGTCTGTGTACCCATGGCAACTACTCAAATTGAACCGCATACCTAAGAGCCCTGACTCTCTGTCCCTATTGAGACTCAAAGTAGTAACGCTTCGCCAGAAAACACCCGATGACTGCAGGCACGGCCATCCGCAAATGCGCGAATTCGGCATTGATGTTCGGCGCGCGCAGTTCGGTCATGAATGGCGCGCCAATCCAGAACGGAGCAAAAATGCCAAACATCGTGATCAGCATAATCCACCACAACGTGGGATTACGAAACTTCGGTGCGGCGAATATGATAGCTAGGATTACTGCGATGCCCGCGAGATCCCCAATGGCTTCACGAAAGAAGTGGTAATAGCCATGCGTCGTAAGGAAGGCCGTATCGACCAGCAGAAAATCCTCATCCCCGATATGGCTGAACGTCTGGCCAATGGGTCTATGGCCAAATACAAGTCCGACAATGACAAGTACGCGAGCGGTCCAGAGGTTTGTCAGTAGTTGCAGCAACTTTGTCATGTTATGTCCTTCCTTGATAGAAAATTTCGGATGAAGCCTTGTGAGCCTCAGCCAACGTGAATCTTCAACTTAACCTTCATCTGAGAAAATTGTCATAGGCGTACGTCTAGCACTATTCCGGCAGTGCGCAATCGAACGGCTTAATCTCATGACCGGGCACCCAAGTCCAAACAATACGCTGAGCCAGTGGCTCAGTAAAATTTTCGGGATCCGTGATTCGAGCTTCCCAATGGAGCTCTGTTCCGTCTTCATTCAAGCTAAAGCGTTCATCGACAACGACGCCCTCGCTCTGGGGCGTACCCCGATCGTCGACGTAACGCCAGTTGATGTCAGTCGTTCGAACCACCAGAGTACCAGCCTCCCAACGGCCCACTGAACGACCCATCCGTGGCTGTGCAGGCTCACCTGTACCGTTCATATAGATCGTGCGCACGCCGTCCCACTCCTCCAGCAGCATCACGATGGTGTCACCCTCATCGCGAAACTCGACGGGATACGGGTTATCCATCACGGTAGGCATTCCAGGCGGAATACACCGTAGTGCGGGATCCTGCTCCGGATCCCATTGAGCCTGGATCGCTCTTCCGGCAGCCGTCAGTGGGTACGAAAGCTCGATATAGCCCGTTCGCGGACGCACCAACGGGAGCCAGACACGGAAGATATCCGACCGAAGCTCCTGAGCTTCACTGCGCGCGTCGCTCAGCGCCTCGTCGGTCAATCCGTAGCGCTGCCGCACTCCGCCCTGCAACTCGACTTCTTCTCCGTCGGGTAGGACGATTGAGTCTGCAAACATGACCGTCAGACCATCGCGACCCAACCGGCCATAGACGCTAACGCGCTCGCCAACCGTGACTTTGTCACGGGACACGCCAAGACGCTGAACCGTGTTCACCGACCCGAAGTCGACCTCCCACTCGTCTACCTGCCCGTCGTCGCCTTCGACGGCGATGAGTAAACGCACGTGTGGGTTACGCCAGAACACGTCCGTAATGACGCCTTCTGTTACACCGAATAAGTCTGGCTCGTAACGTCCGGTCGCCGCATGATGCGCGCTGACGACAAGCGAATAGACGAACATTGCTAGGAATATACCAAGACGAATCATCTGTTGTCCTTTATCTTGCCTGCGTTCCCGATCTCTCTTAACGGCCCTGTCAGACAGTAGACGGGCAAGAAGAGAAAACCCACAATTGAATCGACGGCTTTTTTGTTTCACCGAAAGATGGCTATTCGCCCGCAGAAATCAAAATATGATCTTCGGATGAATACGTCACCCGAAGCCCGAAAAACGCTCTTGAAGTGTGTGATTCGGTGCCGAAAATGAGATCCGCTCGTGAACGGGGCGATCTTCAGTGAGACGCGGGCATGAGAGTCGCACCAACACCCGCTTGAGGAGCCTCGTCGATGGCGGTTCGCACCGTAGCGTCGATAATGGCGGTTCCGTCCTCCTGCCAGTCAGAGAGAGTCGGCGCTAGCTCCGCTGTTAACTGCTCGACGATCTCGTCGGCAGAAACGCCCTGACCCACGAGCTCGCCGACACGGGACTGAATCGTGGCGAAGTACGCCTGGTACGCGTCAATTGTTGCTGCATCGCTCAAGGGACCGTGGCTCGGAACCAAAACGCCTACATCGAGCGGCTGTAATGCTGCCAGTGCCTCGAGCCAAACTGCAACACCGGAGCTTGGACTCGCGAGCCTCGGGTATCTTCGCATCGCGACATCACCGGCAAACAGCACGCGATCCTCCTCGACGAAAAAGACCGTGTCACCGCGCGTGTGTGCGGGCCCGACTGCGTACATGTGCACGGTAACACCACCGAGATCCACGCTGTACTCGTCCTCAAAAAACGCATCGGCCGGTCGGAAGTACGCGCCTTCGAGGAGGTTTGCCAACGTTTCCGTTCGCTGGGCTAAACGCTGCGCATGCGACAGTCTGAACTCTTCGATGTCAGCTTGCTGGTCGTTCGACCGAATCATTGTGGCGTCGTCCGGGAACGCTCCCGCGCCGAGGTCATGTTCGGAGTGATAATGGGTGGAAACTACGTAAAACTTATCGTTGTCGCTCAACTTAAGCGCTTCCTCGAGCACGATCTCGCCGTTCGTCAAACCCAGCCCGGGATCGACAACAAGCGTTGCCTGATCGCCGATGACGATACCTACGTTGGGGATATATCTGCGACCGTCATCGAGAATCACGTAAACGTGATCGGAGACTTGCAAAGCGTCGTCTTGCTCGATCAGAGGCGCTGGATCCGCCCCCTGCGCCAGCCCAGCAGACGAATAGCCGACTCCCAACGTTAAGCCGACGAGCCACGGCAAGATCTCATTGCTCTGCATTGTGGAAATTCCGGACTCTCGGCTTAGTTCCACGCACCCTCCCCGCTAGTTATGGCTTGGTCGTCCAGCGCTCGAAATTACTGATTCGGTTATCACGCACGACGCCATATTCTTCGGCGAATTCTCCCCAGGCAGCGATCAGCTCCTGAACCAGCTGCGGATGCGTCGCAATGATGTCATTGGCCTCACTCGGATCGGTTTCCAGATCGAATAGCCGCCAGCGGTACCAGGTATCCGGCATCGGATAGCCCCACCAGGTGTTGCCGGGTGGCTGCTCCCAGACGAGTTTGTATTGCCCGCGCCGGACTGATCGCCCGCCGTGTAGCTCCACAACGAAAGTATCATTCGCGTCGTATATCGGCTGCGATTCACCCGCGAGGATACGCGCGAACGATCGCCCCTCCATCGGTGCCACATTTCTGCCGCGATACACTTCGCCGGCTGCCTGCGTGCCCGCAAGCTCGACAATGGTTGGCGCGATATCAATCGCACTCAGATACTGATCGTCGAGCCGCACCTGAGTCGAACCGCTCCCATGCAAGAGAAATGCCGGCACCCGGGTGCCGCCTTCGTTGACGAAGCCTTTGAAGCGATTGAACGGTGCAGTGCCGGCCTGGGCCCATCCAGGTCCGTAAGCTATGTATGAATCTGGTGTGCCGAGTTTCTCCAATGAATTATCCAGCCCCCTGCGTCTTATGATGTTCGCGAATGTGGGGTTGAGCTCCATCTCGTCACTCTCTGCGCCGTTGTCAGACATGAAGAGGATGATTGTCTGATCCAGCTCTCCTATGCTGTCCAGATAGTCAATCAGACGTCCGACATGGAAATCGAGGTTCTCGACCATTGCGGCATAGATTTCCATGCGCCTTGCATAGTGGCGCTGCGCGTCGGCATCAAGCTCGTCCCAGGCCGCACCCACCCGCTCAAACTCCGTATCGGAGCTGATTTGCGGAATCACATTCAGTTCAGCGGCGCGTGCCATGCGCTGCGAGCGCAGTACGTCGTAGCCCTCATCGTAAACGCCGGCATAACGATCAAGGTAATCGTCCGGAACCTGCAGCGGCCAGTGGGGAGAGGTATATGCGGCGTAGGCGAAAAACGGTCGTCCGTCATCGTGATGTTCGGCAATGTTGCTGATCAGTATGTCAGTATAGGCTTCGGTCGAGTAAAAACCTTCCGATCGAGGCTCGACCCAATAATTGTTTTCGACGTATTGATTCTCTCCAATTTGAAAATGGTCTCCGGCCCCACGGAGCAGTGCAAATGATTCTTCGAATCCGCGATCAACCGGCCACTGCCCTTGGTCTGAACCGAGGTGCCACTTGCCGGCCATATAAGTGTGATAACCGGCATCTGTCAGCAACTCAGGCAGAGTCGCGACACGTTCATGAAGGTAGAGTTCGTATCCGACCCGTCCTTCGACCGCCGGCAGGAAATTCGGACCAAACATCGATCCCAGTCCGGCAGTGTGATTGTCAGCGCCCGAAAGCAACACCGCACGTGTGGGCGCACATGCCGGCATAACGTGAAAATTCGTGAACTTGACCGAGCGATCAGCCAGCTCATCGATATTCGGGGTTCTGATCTCTCCGCCATAGGCACCGATATCCGTGTAACCGAGATCATCCGCGACGATGAGCAGGATGTTCGGGCGTTCGTCCTGCGCGAGGGCGAGCGAGCCAGACATGATCGTAGCTAGAAGCAGACCAGATCGCATTGTGTTCATTCACGTCACCCGTGCGTCTCGCCGATAAGTGACTGGCGGCTTGTTGAAGATTTCAGGGCGTCGCACGCTTTCCGCAGTGGCGACGTCGATCTGTCGCTGTCAGCGAGACTCATCGCACTCGAATGGCACAACCTCGACGCCCGGGACCCAAATCCAGTACTTCGTCAGCGTGACGGGCTCGTTGAAGTTCGCCGGATCGGTCGTAGTAATCGAGTAGTCGAGGCGGCTGCCGTCATCGCTGACTGTGAAGACTTCAACGTGCATGGCCGCCGGGCTCTGCGGAATCCCGACGACGTCATAGTGCGGCCAAGTGCTGCCGGACGTCGTCATGGTCAACGTATTGCCATCGAGTACGCCAGTTGAGATACCCAGTCGCGGTGTCGTCGCAGTCGCCGGGGCATTAAAGGCATCGAGATAGACGACCCGCACCGTATCGTATTCTTCGAGTCGCAGCTCGATGTTGCCACCGGCGCTCACGATCTGCATCGGATAGGGCTGCTCCATGATCGTTGGCATCCCCTTCGGCGCGCAGTTGGCCGTTGGGCTGTCGGCGATCGGATCGAACGACGCGACAGATGCCCGCGCCGACTGGGTCAGCGGATAGCTGTCGATGTCAAAGTTCGAATTGTAATTCTCGGGAAATAGCATTGGTGTCCTCATCGGCGTGCTCCATACTCGGAATAAGCCGAGGTCCGGTCGCGATCCATCGCCTTCCGTCGATAACGCTCTGTCGGAGACGGCGATGGTCTCCGTCGACCACCTTGGTGTGACACGGGCAGCGAGCAGGACCTCTTTGCCGTCGGGACGCAGAATATTGTTGACGTAAACGCTGTTGGGCACCCGCCTTGCCAGGCTACCTGCGATTCGGATACTGTCGCCGACCTTGATGAAGTCCGGTGAGATCCCCAAACGTCGCAGATTGCTCAGCGATGTGAGCTCGGCGTCCCAAGACTCGGTCTGTCCAGCGTTGCTCGTTACGCCAAGCGTGAAGTGAACGTGCGGATTGCGCCACAGCACATCCGTAACGACGCCCTCGACCTCAATCACGGTGTTGGTATCGAACGTCGCCCCGATGCTGTGATGACCGAACGCCGGCGTCGCCGCTAGGGCCAAGAGCAGGGCCCATCGTAGTTCTGTGAACATTCAATGTCTCCAGCAATTTTGTCGGTATCTTGTCGATATGAAGGATCGGAGTCTGCCGCTGCTGCGGCGGCAGACTCCGAGTGATAGCCGCTAAAAAACCCGCCCCGGAATTCCGGGGCGATTCCTGGATACAGTCCTTTAAATTAATTACCTAACCAGTGCTGATAACGAAGATACGCTTCCCTTGGGCGTGAGAGATTCAGCGCAGAGTTACCGTTGCCGGTGGAGAAGGAACCGGCTGTTGAGTAAACAGCATCGGTTGCATTCCTTATACCAAGTGTTAAAGCCCACTGTGAATCAGCGCTGTTATAAGTCGTGCTGACATTTGCAACAGTATACGCATCTTCATTCATATCAATTTGATTGGTAATCTTAAATTGCTGGGCGTCATTACGTATGTAATCCAGACGGGTGGTTAAATTACCTCCACTGCTCATTGGTAAACGATGCGTAATACCGATAGTGTAATTTGTCTCAGGCGTATAAGGTAATACTACGTCATTCATCTCGATACAACGCAGCGCTGCTGAAGCCGTACAAGTCACTCCAGAACTCTGGTCATAAATCTTAAATCCGCCGGTAGTGAAACCGCCGCCCACAACCGATTCAAGGGAAGCATCGAGTAGGCCAACGGAAGCATCTATTCT
>JAYYZW010000065.1:0-9527 GCA_036339995.1 Pseudomonadota bacterium | reverse complement strand
GGCAAAAGCGAGCCAGCCGCAGACCGGCCCGAACGGTACGCGATAAGGGCGCTCGAGATCGGGTTGCTGGCGCCTGAGTACGATAAACGCGAGTGCAACCACAGCATAGGCGACGATAACGCCCACCGAGCCCGCGTTGACCAGCCACACCAGTGCGGAACGCCCGAACCACGGCGCCACGCAGGAGATCGCGCAGATCAGCCACAAGGCCCGCGCGGGACTTGCGTGTTTATCGTCCAGAGCGGCCAGCGAGGAAGGCAGCATACGGCTCGACGCCAGGGCGTAGATGAGCCGGCTGGCGGCGAGGAGAAAGGCGTTCCAACTCGTGATGATGCCGGCGATGCCGCCGCAGACTAAAACCGTACCCGCCCAGGTCCCCGACCACGCGGCGGCTGCCGCGTCGGCGGTCGTCAGCGTCGAATGCGCGCGCGCCGACGGTCCCAGTAGGTAACCCACTGCGAGCAGGACCAACACGTAGAAGGCGGCGGCGGAGATCACCGAGAACACCACGAGATCGCCGATGCGGGCGGGCGCAAGATCGATCTCCTCGGCGGCCTGCGGGATGACGTCGAAGCCGACGAACAGGATCGGAATCATCACGAGCACACCCAGCGTACCGGTCAGGCCATTCTCGAACAGCGGTGTCATGTTTTCCATTCCGCCGTTTATCGACGCGCCGCCAATCAGTACGGCGCCCGACAGGAGGATCAGTACCGTAACGAATCCCTGCAGGCGCGCAGCCGTTGAAATGCCCCTCACGTTGACGGTGGTCAACACCAGGGCAGCCGCGATGCCGATACCGATCTGACTGGCATAAACATCCCATCCGGCCACCTGCCATAACAGGCCGACGTTAATCGCCGGAAACAGGTAGGACAGCGCGAAAGGCAGGGCCACTACTTCGAAGGCGATGACCGAGACATAACCGAGCAGCAGGGCCCAGGTACAGACGAAGGAAACATGCGGTCCGAAAGCGCGGAGGGTGTAGACGTGCTCGCCGCCAACCTTGGGCATGGCCGCCGCAAGTTCGGCATACGTCAATGCGATCAGGACCATGCCAATCCCCGCGACCGCAAAAGCCAGCGCGGCGCCCAAGGTGCCCGCCTCGCCGATCCACAGGCCCGTCAACAGAACCCAACTCCAGCCCATGATCGCGCCGAAGGCGAATGCCACTACATGACGGCGTTTCAGTATCCGTTCAAATTTCATGAACGGATTTTATCGCTCCGAATATCAGCTCAGCACTTGCGGACCGTCGTAATCGAAAATCTTGCCGGGGTTTAAAATACCCTTGGGATCCATCGCCTGCTTGAGGCGCCGCATCAGCGCAATTTCGCTTGCGCTGCGCGATACCGACAGCCACGATTTCTTTTCGAGTCCGATGCCGTGTTCCGCCGATACGGAGCCGCCGAGCGAGGCGAGTGGTTCATAAATTGCGCTCTCGATCTCGTGCCGATATTTCTCGGTTTCGTCACCGACGGCCACTCCGAAATGAAGATTGCCGTCGCCGAGGTGGCCGAACGCGAAAAAATCGGCATCGAAAGCGCAGGCGTTCATACGCTGCCTGACCAGCTCTACATAATTCGCCATCGGCCGCACGGCCAGGCTGACGTCGAAGAATACGATGTCGCCCACTTCGAACAAGTGCTCGACTTCGTCGCGGATGCGCCAGATGGCCGCGCTTTCGCTGGCCGATTTAGCCACGATCGTATCGACCAGCAACCCGTCTTCGTGCGCGCGGGTCAGCGCGTTCTCGAACGTCTCCGCTTCGCGCTCCTGATCGGCGCCCAGCGATTCAACGATCGCGTAAAACGGCCGGTCCGGATCCATCTGCATCGCGGGCCCCCCGATCTTGTCCCGCGTGTAAAGAAAATAGTCCGGCCACATGACTTCGTAGGCCGACAGGTTGCCGCTCAGGGCGCCATCGAGATAGGACAGAAATTTCATCACCGCCCCGTAGTCAGGAAAGGCAACCATGGCCGTGTGCTGGGCGGTGAGCGACGTACGCAGCCGTAGGACCAGGCGCGTGACGACCCCCAGCGTTCCCTCACTGCCGATGAATAGCTGTTTGAGATCGTAGCCGGAATTGTTTTTGATCATGACGTTGAGCGAGGATACGACCGTGCCGTCGGCCAGAACCGCTTCGAGGCCGAGTACGTTTTCACGCGTCATGCCGTAACGGATAACCCGCAAGCCACCGGCGTTGGTTGCCACGTTTCCGCCGATCTGGCATGAACCGCGTGCGCCGAGATCGACCGGGAACATCAAGTCTTGCGCCGCCGCCGCTTCGTGGATCTGCTGCAGGAGGACGCCGGCCTGGACCGTCATCGTGCGTCCCAGCGTGTCGATATCCTCGATGACATTCATGCGCTCCATCGAGATGACGAGGTCCGCCGGTCCGGAATCGGCGGCGTGAACAAGGCCCGTGAGTCCGCCGTGCAGGACCACCGGTTGTCCGTGCTCGTGACAGCGTGCCATGACCTCTGCCACCTCGTTAGTGGAAGTCGGCCGAACGATCGCCCGCGCCTGAATGGTGTCCTGGCGCCAAACGCCGGCGGTACGGTTGGTCACGTCCTCGCCAGTCAGTACATCACCCTTGTTCAGGACGGCCTCGATCTGTTTGACGAATTCACCCACTGTCTTCACGTCTGCAATGCCTGTGCGCTGCATTCTAGCCCACCGAGAAGCCTCGCGTGCTCGATTTTTATGCAGCAATCCGTGACCACTGCGAGTCCCGCTGCGGCAGCGCGCTGTGTTGCCTCGACATTGACGACGCCGAGTTACAGCCACAGCACCTTTGCGCCGATCGCAATGGCATCGGCGGCCAGCGGCGACATGTGCTCGGCACGGCGAAAGCGATCGACGACATCGATGGACTCGGGAACGTCCCGGAGCGACGGGTAACAGGTCTTGCCCAGAACCTGGGTATACGCCGGATTGACCGGAATAATCCGGTAGCCATGATCGATTAGATATTTCACGACGACCTGACTCGGACGGTACGATTTCTGCGAGAGGCCGACGACTGCAATGGTACGCATGGCGGTAAGAATGCGGCGCAGGATCGAAATGTCGGCGTTAATCGCTCGGGCGTTCACGAATGCGGTCCAATGTGATTTCATCGACCCGCGTGCAACCGAGCAGGGCCATATCGCGGATCACCTCAGCCCGCAGTAGCTCGAGCGCTCGGGCCACGCCCGCGCGCCCACCGACACCGAGTCCGAACAAATAGGGTCTGCCCACCATGCAGGCCTTGGCGCCGAGAGCGAGGGCTTTGAGGACGTCCGTTCCGCGCCTCACACCGCCATCGAGGATCACCTCGACGCGATCGCCGACCGCTTCGGTCACATCGGCAAGTAAGCTGACCGGGGACGCCGCAGAGTCAAGTTGCCGGCCGCCGTGATTTGACAGTATCACCGCATTGGCGCCGATATCGGCGGCACGAACGGCATCTTCGACGCTGGCGATGCCCTTGACGGCAAACGGACCCTGCCACTGCTCGACCATCCACGCGGCGTCGTCCCATTTGACGGTCGGATCAAACTGTTTCTGCAAATACTCCACCAGGGTCGTGACATCGCGATCATCGACCGGCGCCTTGTGTGCAACGTTCGACAATTGAAATGGTTGTCGCGACAGAACGTACTTGAGTGACCACAGGGGGTGGAGGAAAAAATCGAGGTAGCTGGCGAGGGACAACTGCGGCGGAATGGTCATGCCGCTGTAGAGATCCCGTTCGCGGTTTCCCGGAACAGGCACGTCGATCGTCAAGATCAACGCGTGATATTTCACCGCCCGGCAGCGCTCGAAAAACTCGAGGATTAGATCGCGATCGCGAAAGACGTAGAGCTGAAACCACTTGGGACCGGAGCAGACTTCGGCGACTTCTTCGATGGAATACGTGCTGAGGGTCGATAGCGAATAGACGGTGCCGGCGTCGGCTGCTGCCGCTGATGCTGCGATTTCACCGTCGTTATTGAACAGACGCGACATCCCGGTCGGTGCCAGCACGATGGGCAGTTCGATGTGCTGGCCCATGATCTCGGTCGAGGGATCGATCTCGCCGACGTCGACCAGGTATCGTGGTAGAAGATCATAACGGTTGAAGTCGCTCTGGTTGCGATTCAGAGTGACTTCGTCGTCCGCCGCGCCGTCCATGTAATCGAACATCGGGCGCGGGATGCGTCGTTTGGCGTAACGCTGGAGATCACGGATATTGTGGCAGCGCTTGAGACAATAGTGAGCGACGGCCTCGTCGAGGCGGGTAATGAACGCAGGTACCATGGAAACGATCCGCAATACTTTCAATCGCTGAACGATAGCAGACCTTGAACGCCGTCCGCGACGGCTTCAGAAGGACGCGGCGTCCAGCGCCACCACGGCAGCAGAGCCATCCACAATGACATGCGCCAGGGCCGATGCGGACGGCATGATCTGCGCCGCGTAAAAGCTCGCGGTCGCGAGTTTGGACTCGTAGAATGCAGCATCTTCCGAACCCGCGTCGAGCCGATCCTGGCTCGCGCGGGCCGATTCGGCCATCATCCAGCCGCCGCAGACGACACCGCATAGCTGAAGGTAATTGCCGGCGGCGGCCGCCGCCAAGCGTGGATCGTCGGCCGTGTTCAGGATCCATTCAAACGCCCGCTCGAACTCGGAGACGCCGGCTTCGACAGCATCGCGTACCGCCCCAACCCGGCCGCCGGCTTGCTTTATCGACGCCACGGATGCCCGCATATCTGCGATCAGTTCTCGCACACCCTGCCCGCCGTCGCGCAAGGTTTTACGACCGATGAGATCGCCGGCCTGTATACCGGTAGTGCCTTCATAAATGGTCGTGATGCGGACGTCGCGCATGTACTGGGCCGCGCCCGTCTCCTCGACGTATCCCATACCGCCATGGACTTGCACACCGAGCGAGGCGACCTGTTGTCCCATTTCGCTGCTGTATCCCTTGACGATCGGGGTCAGTAGATCGCCGCGCCGCGCGGCCAGGGCGCTGCTCTCGGGATCCGGATGACGATCGGCCGCATCGTACTCCCAGGCGCAAAGATAGGTCAGCGCGCGCATGGCCTCGACCTGCGATTTCATCGTCATGAGCATTTTCTTGACGTCCGGGTGCTCGATAATCGCTCCGCGTTCGCCGGCCCCGGCGGGTTGTCCCTGAACGCGTTCGCGGGCGTGCTTTAGCGCATGCTGATAGGCTGCTTCTCCAATCGCCACGCCTTCCCGCCCGACCGCATGACGCGCCGCATTCATCATCGTGAACATATACATGAGCCCGCGGTTCTCTTCGCCCACGAGATAGCCGATCGCGCCGCCGTGGTCCCCGTAGGACAATACGGCCGTCGGACTGCCGTGGATCCCGAGTTTGTGTTCAATGGACACGCAGTGCACGTCGTTACGATTACCGACGCTGCCGTCTCCGTTGACGAGAAATTTAGGTACGACGAACAAGGAAGTGCCACGGGTGCCGTCGGGAGCTCCGGGTATGCGCGCGAGCACCAAGTGAACGATATTTTCAGTCAGGTCGTGCTCACCGTAAGTTATGAAGATCTTTTGCCCCGTAATGAGGTAATGGTCGCCCTCGGGTACCGCCTTGGTGCTCACTGCGCTGAGGTCGGATCCGGCCTGCGGCTCAGTCAAATTCATCGTTCCGGTCCAGACGCCGGTGACGAGTTTTTCAAGATAAGTGTTTTTTAGCGACTCGTTGCCGTGGCGTTCGATCGCTTCGATAGCGCCCGCCGTCAATAGCGGGCATAGTGAAAACGCCATGTTGGCCGAGTCCCACATCTCCGATACCGCCGTCGCGATCAATTTCGGCAGACCCTGTCCGCCATACTCCGGGTTCATCGCGAGACCATTCCACCCACTCTCGCAAAACGTTCGGTAAGCGTCTTTCCAGCCTTGCGGCGTGAACACCACGTCGCCTTCCAGCCGGCTGCCTTCGAGATCACCAACACGATTCAAGGGACCGAGCATTTCCTGCGCCAGCTTGGCCGCTTCCTCAAGCACGGCGTCGGACAGATCTTCGCTAACTTCATCGAATCCCTGCAGCTGTTCGATGCGCGCGAATCCGACGAGTTCGTTGATTACGAACTTCATATCGCGCACGGGCGCAGCGTACTCCATCATGAATCAGTCTCCGGCATCGTTCGACGAATGTTTTAACCCGAATTTTTCACCACACTTCGTCGCGAGGACGTCGAGGCGCCGTTGTGAGGGAGCGCACGGAGCGGAAGACGGCGCCGGCGTAGCTGACACAAATTCGTCGGAAACGAATATGGACCGCCGCAGGCGGGCCCGCAATAAACCTTCATGTCGCTGGTCCTCGTGCCGTGCCGCGGCATCGCGACTCTCGCCATAATGCCAATACGGCGCTTCATCGCGCCTGGTATCGACCCACGAGTCCTGCACGACCAGATGAAAAATACTACTGGGTAAAATATTTCGGGCAGAACGTTGACGTTATTGTGTCAATTTCGCAGCCCGATGAAAAATCCTTTCAGCCACGGCAGGCCGTTGCTCGCCCGCCATGTGACGATCATGCCGGTGATTCAATCTAATTCCGCGGCCTGGTTGCCGCGGCGGAGACGATTACACCGTTGCCAGAACGGGGATCAGTCCGAGATCGATCGGACCCTCGTCGATGACTTCGATCTGCCTGGTGGGCAAACCGTTGCGTGCGCGCGCATGCATGGCAAGCGCCCACAAGGGAAAGTACCGGCTGTAGCCGTGATAGCGCAGATAAAACACGCGCGGAAAACCGGTCCCCGTATATTCTTCCTCATCCCATTCACCGGCTTCGTTCTGATTACGCAGGAGGTACTCGATACCCCGGTGGACCTGCGGTGAATTCACCGCACCGACGGCCATGAGGCCGATCAAGGCCCAAGCGGTCTGGGACGCGGTACTGACGCCGTGGCCGGCCAGGGCCGTATCGTCATAGGTATTACAGCTTTCGCCCCAACCGTCGTCTTCATTCTGATGATCCTGCAGCCATTGGACGGCTTTTCTTACGTAGGGCTTGGCGACATCCTCGCCAATGACGCCAAGCGCGGACAACACGCTCCAGGTGCCATAGATGTAATTGACACCCCAGCGTCCGTACCAGCTACCGTCTTCCTCCTGATCGCGTTCTAGAAAATCGAGCGCACGGCGCACCGGGGGATAACTCGCGTCATACCCCAGCATGGCCAGGAGTTCGATGCACCTCGCAGTGAGATCCGCCGTACCGGGGTCGACCAGCGCACCGTGGTCCGCGAACGGAATTTTGTTCAGGGATTCATATTTGTTGCCGATATCGAAGGCGCCCCAACTGCCATCGGGATTCTGCATGCCCATCACCCAATTCAGTGCCTGGTTGATGCGCTTTTTCTTGTGCTCCTTGTCGTACGCACCGGCGCGCAGCAGCGACATCAAGACCATCCCGGTGTCGTCGACATCCGGGTACTTATCGTTCTCGTATTGAAACGCCCAGCCGCCGGATTCGAGTCCGGGCGCCTGGTCCATCCAGTCACCCCCGACAAAAATCTGATGGTCGAACAACCACTCCACGGCTTGCTGAACCGCCGGGTGATCGGCCTGGGCGCCGACTTCGGTCAGCGCTGCAAGCGACAGGCAGGTGTCCCACACCGGCGACACACACGGCTGGCAGAGCGTTTCGTTCTCACCATCCAGTACGAGATCCTCGATCGCCGCAATGGTACGAACCAGGTCCGCGTCGTCTTCAGCGGCCCCAACTAACTTGAGGGCCATGGCCGCGTTCGCCATCGCCGGGTAGATTGCGCCGATACCGCCCTTGCCCTTGGTATGGTCGCGCATCCAGCTTTCGGCGCGGTTCAGCGCCCGCCTGCGGACCCATTGGGGGATGCAGGGATCGACGATCTTCAGGACCCGGTCGAGCGCGGTGAAGCAACTCTTGAGCGGTTCGCCCGCATGAAACCTGTCGAGGTGGCGAAGTTTCGAAGGCGACGTCAGGAACAGTTCTGAAACACCGAGTTTCTCGTCGACATCGACTACCGGCCGCTTGGCGAAAATGATCAGCAGCGGCACGATCACACATCTAGACCAGTACGATACTTTGCTCAGGTTGAAATACCACCACCGCGGCAAAAGCATGATTTCGACCGGCATGGCCGGCACTGTGCACCACGGTAGCTGGCCAAATATAGCCAGTGCAATGCGGGTGAAAACGTTGACTTTTTCCGCACCGCCGTTAGTTCGCACCCAATGCCGCGCCCGCTCCATATAAGGCGCGTCGACGGCATGCCCCATCATCTTGAGGGCGAAATACGCCTTCACGGTAGCGCTCAGATTCCCCGGTCCGCCATGGTAGAGCGGCCAAGATCCGTTTCGGTTTTGTCGGCGCTGCAGGTAGCGCGCAATCTTTGCCTCTCGCGGTTTATTGGTACGGCCAAGAAAGTGTTGTAGCAAGATGTATTCCGACGGGATGGTCGCGTCGGCTTCGAGATCGAAGCGCCAATGCCCATCGGTGGCTTGATCATTCAGCAGCTTGTTCGCCGCCCTTCTCATCGCTTCCTGAACGGGGTCGGCGACTTTTTCGAGTGGATGAACGGCTTGTTGTTTCAGGATATCTACTGCCGGTGCAGCATCGCGCGCCGGTACAAACCGCGAAAAAATTTTGTGTTGTTCTTCGCTCATGTTCCGTAAAACCTACCAGGCCCCAAATAAACACTTGGCCTCGCTCACAAAGTAAGCGCCACCTGCGACACGTGATCCGTGGTCGATATCCTGCAATTCGATATCGGCCGTTTCCAATCCGTCAGCATAGAGAACCCGGCATTGCCGTGTAGTTCCCCGCGTCGCAACATGCAATTCCGACGCACCGACCAACTTTGCCGGGTGCTGCTCTTTCATGAATCCCGTGTTTCGAAGCACCGTGAGCGGCATCGCATCGGATCGATCTCGTCCGTTCATATCCCTGTCGAATTCCGATGCAATCAAATACCGGGTAAGTCGTTGCATCACCGCGCACCTGCTCGGTGCCGCGACCTTTATTCCCCTGATCGTTGATTGCTGTGCCAAGCAAGTGTCCGTTATTGTTGCCGCCGCTGTCGAAACGCTGGTATTCCGGGCCAGATTACCTGTTGGCTGCCTGTTTATGCGTGACGCTGCCGTGCCAGCGTCTTCATTCGTTGTTGTAATCAGACGGCTTTATTCTATTGGACGCACGCCTGAATGCAAGGATTTAGGCGATAATTTGTACTATCCGCAACATTTTTTGATGTAAAAATACGACACCCGTTCGTTGCACGAAAGGACCTGTGTACATGGCGCGGGTCGATTCTCGCCGCAGGCGATGCAATTTAGACCGAAAGCCGGTGCCACCCCGCGCAGTTGTTGATATGCACCGAAATCTGACCCGGGTTTTGCACTGAGAATTGACCCACCCTTGGAGCCAGATTATGGCTCAGTTTTTGGTTTTCCCCCGGTTTTCTTCTCCTTGTTGGTCTGGGTAGTTGAGTTTTTGAAACGGTAACTGTCGTTGCCGGTTTCCAGAATGTGAC
>JAYYZW010000064.1:0-27727 GCA_036339995.1 Pseudomonadota bacterium | reverse complement strand
TTGTGTCTTGGCGAGAGTTGTTCTTGTTGGATGGATACTAATTAGTTGGATTTTAGCCCCTGGCGGCCATGCTATCCCTTGCGTAGAGCCCGCTACGCGGCGTCCTCGCGTCTTGCCAGAAACGAAAAACCCAGCGCGACTTACGCAACTTTTTCATGGGACGGCACACTAGGGCACCGGATGTCAAAAAATTTTACACTACAGTGAAATGACGGAAATTTTTGTTAAAACAAAGAGTTATATACAAAAAATTGACTTCTAAGCGCGCCAACGGCGCCAGAATTGTCAAGAATCTTTACAAAATCAGAGTGATCCTGTTTGCCGTCTCGGTAAAACTCTTTATAAATTAATGACCTATTAAGTTGGCAACCTTATTGCATTGTGTTAAGCCGACGGGTCCGTTCCCGTTACTATCGGCGCGCTGCGCCGTCGAGTACCGAGGCGAGCATTGACATCGGCCGCGTCATGTTCACGGCCATTCAATGTCCGCCCCGCGATGTCCGGATAGTGTCAATCGGTCGTGTTAGTGCACGACCAACGCTCTTTCGTCCCGCTTGTTTCAAGCGGGGCTTTTTTCCCCGTTTCGCTTACGAGATAACATGCCCGCTTCTCTTAGCAGGATAGTTTAATGTCAGGACCAAAATACCTGGGATTCGATACCCTGTCCCTACATGCCGGCCAGCAACCCGATCCGGTGACCGGCAGCCGGGCGGTTCCCGTCTATCAGACGGTCTCGTTCGTGTTCAAAGACAGCGATCAAGCGGGTTCTAGGTTCGACATCGCGCGTTCCGGGCATGTGTATTCGCGCATTTCGAATCCGACCGTGAGTGTTTTGGAAGAGCGTCTCGCGGTACTCGAAAAAGGCGTCGGCGCTGTCGCGACCGCCAGTGGTATGGCGGCCATTCATCTTGCAATAGCGACCTTGGCCGGCAGCGGCAGCCATATTGTTTCCTCGCGCTCGCTCTACGGCGGCACGCACAATCTGTTCAGCTACACGCTGCCGCGTTTCGGCATCGAAACGACTTTCGTCGATCCGCGCGATCCGGCGGCGTTTCGCGACGCCATTCGCGGTAATACGGTTATGATCTATGCTGAAACCATCGGTAATCCGCGCTGCGAGATTCTCGACGTTCCCGCGATCGCCGATCTCGCCCATGAGCACGGCTTGCCCCTGGTTCTCGATCCGACCTTGACTACGCCTTACCTGATGCAACCACTCGAACTCGGCGCCGATATCCTGGTGCACTCGCTTACCAAGTTCATCGGGGGACACGGCATTGCACTGGGCGGTGCGGTGGTCGACGGCGGACGCTTCGACTGGGATCAGGATCCGAAGCGCTTCGCAACCTTGTGCACACCGTACGAAGGGTTCCATGGACTGAATTTCGTCGAGGAATTCGGTCCGGCGGCGTTCATCATCCGCGCTCGCCGAGAGGGGCTGCGGGATTTCGGAGCGGTGATGAGTCCGGTGACGGCCGTTCACCTGTTGCAGGGTTTGGAGACACTGCCCTTGCGCATGGAGCGGCACGTGGCCAACGCGACGGCGATCGCCGAGTTTCTGGACGTCCAGGAAGTGATCGATAACGTGACCTATCCAGCGCTGGCCGCTCATCCGGATCACGAACTCGCAAAACGCTTGTTACCGAAAGGCGCCGGCGCGGTCTTCAGTTTCGAGATACGCGGCGGGCGCACCGCTGGGCGGAAACTGATCGAGGGTCTGCAGATTTTTTCGCACCTGGCCAATGTTGGAGACGCAAAATCTCTCGTCATTCACCCGGCGTCGACGACCCACAGCCGCATGGACGACGAAGCGCTGTGTGCCGCGGGCATTTCCGAGGGCTTAGTGCGCTTATCGGTGGGGCTGGAAAATGTTTCCGATCTCATCGACGATTTGTCTCGGGCCATATACCAATCGCAGAAAGTGTGAACAGCGATGTACGTTGACGTCGACGGTCACAAGGTATTCGCCGCGGGAAGACTCGCGGCGTCGTCGCCGGCTCCACCGGTGGTGCTCGTACACGGGGCCGCGATGGACCACACCGTTTGGGCCATGCACACGCGCTATTTCATGCACGTCGGCCGTTCCGTAATCGCACCTGATCTGCCCGCCCACGGTCGTTCCAACGGCGAGGCCGTCACCTCCGTGGAAGCCATGGCGGGATGGTTATTGCGATGCATGGATGCGTTTGGGATCGAAGCGGGTGCCGTTGCGGGACACAGCATGGGTGCTCTGGTGGCGCTGGAAACGGCCGCTACCGGCAGCAGCCGGGTCGAGCGGCTTGCGCTCCTGGGCGCGTCGGTTCCGATGCCCGTCAGTGATCAATTGCTCGACGCTGCAAGCGAGGATCGCCCTCAAGCCCGCGACATGATGATGCTCTGGGGGCATGGCTTCGATGCGCAATTCGGCGCTAACCCGGTCGCCGGCATACATGTCATGAATACCGCGTCACGGTTGCTGGAGCGCGCCCCATCGGGCCTTTTGTTCAATGACTTGTACGCCAGCAATGCCTATTTACGCGGCCGGGAGGCTGCCGCGCAGGTCACCGCCCCGACGACGATTATCTGCGGCGCGCAAGACCGGATGGCGCCGTACCGTGCGGCCTTGGATCTGGCCTCTTTGATACCGAATTGCGCGATCGAGCTCATCGATCAATGCGGCCATATTCTAATGAGCGAGCAACCCGAGCAAACGCACCAAAAGCTGGTCGCCGCTCTTGCCTGAGCCGACGATCCGCGCCTTCGTAATCATCATCTCGCCGCGCGATCTCGAGGCGACATGACCGCCGTCTCGCACGTTTCGTCCCCCGTGGTCTACGCCAAAGCGGCGTTGATTCTTATTTCTTTCGCGCTGTTTGCAACCGAGAATTACGTTCATTACCCGGTCGCCCTGATGTCGCTTCTCGGCCTCGCGCAGATCGCGTGGCGCCCGCGCGATTGTCTCACGGGGCAGGCGCGCACGCTGCTGATCGTGTTCGGTCTGATCTGGATCCCGATGCTGATCGCCTCCTTCGATGCCGTCAATTTCCAGCGGTCGGCGGAGACGACGGCCCGCTATTTTCATTTCCTGCCGGCGGCTTATTTCGTCTTCTCAGCATGCCGTCACGCCGACGTGTTACGCCTGGTTACCGCGGGTACGGCCGTGCTCGTGATTTTCGCCGCATTCGATGCATTTGCGCAGTTGATCTGGCACGTCAATCTATTCGGTTACCCCTATGACGGCGAGATCTTGAAGGGTGTCTTCCACCCCAAGCAGCGCCTGGGCCTGTTCCTCGCCGTATTCGCTCCCTTGTGCGTCGATGCGGTCATCCGCTGGTGTCGTTCCCTACCACGAACGTGGTTCCTATTACTCCCGATCATCATCGTCATTCTGATGTCTCTCAAGCGTACGGCCTGGATCATGTTATTCGTCGGCATGGCCGGATACCTGTTGCTCCACCTGAGAATCAACCGACAGCGCATACGGGATCTGCCGCTTCTTCCAATTGCGATCGTCCTCGCCGTTGCTGTTACCACAGTGCTCTTCAATCCCACACTCAAGCAGCGCCTCCAATCGAGCGCCGGGGTATTCAGCACCGACGCGGTCGAGGTCGAGGAGGCGACCGCGAACCGCTTGTCACTGTGGCGTACCGGTACCTCGATGCTTGCGGATAACTGGATCGCGGGGATCGGGCCGCGCGGCTTCCGTTATGCCTACGCGGCGTACGCCGATGAGGACGATTTCTGGTTGCAGCGAAATGGGGTCGGGCAGACGCACCCCCACCTGTTTTTTCTCGAGGTCGCCATTGAAACCGGCCTCCTGGGCATTGTCGGATTGATCGGGGTTACGTTTCTCCTGGGTCGCGAAATGCTGCGCGCTCCATCGCGAATCGGACTTCCGGTCTGGCTGTTGTGCGCGCTGGTGGCCTGGTTTCCCTTGAATGCCCATATGGCTTTTTACGGTTCTTATTGGTCGACGCTTGCATGGCTGTTGATCCCGCTCGGTCTGGCGGAGGTCCGCACCAAGCCCGTCGAGGAGCATGCAGGGGACGGCTAGTGTGCCGTCGGTTAAAAAAGTTGCGTAAGTCGCGTCGGATCTTTCGTTCCTGGCAAGGCACGAGGACGTCGGGTAGCGGGCTCTACGCAAGGACGAGCGCGGCTGGAGACGAAAAAGACTAGCGAATTATGAAAATTTTTCGCGGGACGGCGCACTAGCGACTACGCCGCTGGCGTCTGGCTTTCAAGGTACTGCGTTCGCTCGCGTATTCGAGCTTGTCGTCGATTGCTTGTGGCAGGATGCAGCCCCAATCGAGTGATGCGTCCTGCGCATACCGCTTGCCGAGCTGCCAAGCGATCTGGGCCCTCGCAAGTTCGAGGCCGAGATAGAAAGCGTGAGGCGCGTCGTCGTCAACCTCGAGCGTGGGGTAGAGTTCGTACGGATCCTGCGCCACGTGAAGACCCTTGCGATTGTATACGTGAACGCCGTCGGCATTGACCTGTATCCTGAAGTTGTCGTCGGCGACGTCGGCCGCGAATTCGGCGATCTCTTCGGTCGAATATGGAAACGGGTGTCGTTCGTGCAGAGCGAGCAGTGTTTCGTCGATGTGACGCGGCGGCGTGTTGTCCGCGCGCGCGGCAAACATGACGCGACGCGCGCGATCGAGCTCGCGTATCACGCTACGGCAATGGGCACTGACTTCGGTCGTCAACACGCCTGTGACACGGAGTTCGGAGACGACGCCCATCAGCAGCGTATTGAGTCCGAGGCTGTCGGTATGCGTCAGTTCCGACAGATTGCCGATGCCCATCACGATTTCTATGTCGGGAAACCGATCACGAAGCGTTTTGTAGCGGCTGAGCGAGATGGTGAATCCGTGGTGTATCGGATCGAGTACGGGGTCCGCGTAGAAGGGGCGGTCCAGTTTCGCGAAGGTCTCGATCGTGCGGCAAAGCGAATCGAGATCGGTAGGATCTTCTGCAATCAGGATGGGCGCGCAGGCGTGCTCCGCGACCAAGTCCAGCGTTTTCTCCGTGAGACTGAAAACGTAGTCCGCCCCGGCCGCAATACCTCGTTGCAGTTCTTGGGTGTCTAGTGAATCGATACTGACTTTGAATCCTTCCTCTTTCAGATTTCTGATCACATCTTCAAGATGCTCGAACGGTGTATCAGGCAGACAGCCGAGGTCGATCACGTCTGCTCCGTCGGCACTGAATTGGCGCGCACGATGGACAATCGCGTCGAACTTGAGTTGGGGCGTGTCGACAATCTCCGCGAAAAGCGTAACGTCGGTAGGTCCGACATCTCGTGGATGCACCTGTGCACCGAAGAAGATCGGAAGATCTTTGAGCTCCTCGGGGCCGCGTTCGAAGGGAACGCCGCAGTGGGCGGCCAGCCCGTCGAGATCGCCGCGGCAGCGCCCGGGCAGGATCACGCGATCGAAACACTCGACCGTACCAACTCGCCGCCGAATCATGGCCGCGGTCAGTAATGCGGCGACAGAGACACCGAGCACGCGGATCTCGTAATTGAATTCTCGGTGCTCGATGGACGCGAGAACACGCTTCAAACTTTTTTCCGCGAGTTTGCCGGTCACGAAAAGAATGTGCTCAGTCATGAAATGCGCCGCGCCCCGATATCAGACAGCATCAAGTGTACGTCACCGTTGTGCTGTGCCGGCGGCGCCTCAACGGCCTCGCAACGGACCATGGCGGAAAGAACAGCCAGGAGTACGCCGCCGCAGCCGTTCAGCACACATCAGTCACAGTTCCAGGAAAACATGGGCTTATCAGATATTTGTCACGAGTTGTTCACCGATCGAGGCAAACCGACTGATCGGATTGCCGGAATTCGTGCCCGATAGCTAAATTATTGTTACAGCACTTGTCGTAAGCCATCAGCTTATCTAGCGTTGATAAGGAGAGAGATGAAATCCGCACTATCGGGAGGATCCGTATGTTCGAGTACGATCAGGATACCGTCGACTGTCCGTCGACCAATTGTTGACCACCGATGACCGATTCCGCCGCTTATACGACAAACACCGCGACCTCAACGTCAAAGTCGACGAGGTCAATTCCGGAAGCGCCGCCATGGAGCACTTCGAACTCGAAACCCTGAAAAAGGAAAAACTCATGCTTCGCGAGCGAATGCAGGCGATCATCCACGCACATAGCTTGAACCATTAAACCAGCGAACGTTTTCAACCACTGAAGCCCGGACGCGCGATGCGGTTCGGGCCTCAGTCATCACAATCACCGCTAATCCCGCCGCACTGTTCTCTCGGCGATGTTTGCCGACGCCCGAGACTCGCCAAATTATTCTTTTAAGCAATATAATGGCTATCCTTTATTCCCGTGCATGCCAATCGGGTCTGCCGTGAAACTTCAACAATTGCGATATATCTGGGAGGTCGCGCGCCGTGGGCTCAACGTGTCAGCGACGGCTGCAGGCCTCTACACCTCACAGCCCGGGGTAAGCAAACAGATTCGCCAGCTTGAAGACGAATTGGGCACCCAGATCTTCCAGCGCAGTGGCAAGCACCTGGTTGAAATCACGCCGGGCGGGGCCGCCATCATCGAGGTCGCCGGGCGCATACTGGGGGAAGTCGAGAACATCCAGCGTATCGCGCAAGATTACAACGACGATTCGCGGGGCAGTTTGACCATCGCGACTACACATACCCAGGCCAGGTATGTTTTGCCTTCGACGATCAAAAGGTTTATCGCGAACTACCCGGACGTTGCTTTGCACATGCATCAGGCAACACCGATGCAGATCTCCGAACTCGCTGCTCATCGAACTGTGGATTTCGCGATTGCGACCGAAGCGCTGGAGTTGTTCGAAAATCTGGTCATGCTCCCCTGCTACCGATGGAACCGGAGCATCATCGTGCCGAAGGATCACCCGCTCAATGCGGTGACGCCGCTTACGCTCAAAGCGATCGCAGAGTATCCGATCGTAACTTACGTGTTCGGTTTTACGGGGCGGTCACAGTTGGACGCAGCCTTCGCGAAGGCGGGGCTCGAACCACGCGTCGTAATTAGCGCGGTCGATGCCGATGTCATCAAGACCTATGTAAGATTGGGATTAGGCGTTGGGATCATCGCAAGCTTCGCCTTTGAAGAAAAAAAGGATAAGGATTTGCGCGCTTTGAGAGCGGAGCACCTGTTCGATTACAGCGTCACGAAAATTGGCTTTCGACGGAGCGCGTTTCTCCGTACGTATATGTATGAATTCATACAGCTGTTTGCCCCGCATTTATCGAAAGAAATCGTCGAGCGGGCAATTGCGACCAAGGACAAAGATGACTTCGAACGCCTGTTCGATGAAAAGGAACTTCCGGAGCACTGAGGGCTGAGAGCCTCGGGTTCTAGTCTTCTACACTCGGAACCAGTCCGGACAGCAGAAAAGTCCGGTGTGACGACAAGTCCGTAAATCTGATCATTCCATCATCGATCGGATGCACGCCCTTAACGGTGCGGCGGTTAAGGTTGCGCGAGTCCGACTACCATCGAGCAGGCGCGTTTTACATCCATGCCCTTGCTCAGCGCATTCAAGCATGCCATGCGCTCCACGGGTTGGAGGGCCGCGAGATTCTCGACTGCGTTGTAGAAAGCGGTGAAGTCATATTCGTATCGTTCAAGCATAGACATGAACGCATTGGCGTGATCGTGATAGGTCGAAATGGAAGCGATTTTGGCATTGTTCAGATCGGTCCACATCCATTCGTCATACGATGAATCGCCGTTCCACGTGCCTTTCAATAATTGATATTCCGCGATCAGCTCTGTGAATATGCTGCGTTTGGTCGTGCGCTTTTTATCGTCGGATTCGTCGCTCGAATATAGAGTTTCAAGCTTTCCCCGAAACCGCAGGATGAGCTTAATGAAATCGCGTTCGCGCTGTTGGCTCTCTGCAATCTCTGCTAGGTTCCCCGTCTGGATCGGAATCCACAAACGCAATCCTGCCGTTGCAACGGTCATCGCAAAACTTTCGTTGAAAGTCGTATCGTCTTTGACATAAAGCCTTTGGTGCGCGAGTTCATGAAAAATAATCTCGGCAATCCGCGGTTTCTCCCGGTTCAGGATCGAACTCAATACCGGGTCGTCGAGCCAGCCAAGGGTGGAATAGGCCGATACGCCTCCTACATAGACCTCGAATCCTTCCTTTCCTAGGGCCTCCGCGCGTCGCATTGCGCGGTCTTCATCGAAGAATCCGCGGTAACCGAAGCAGCCGGCAAATGGATAACACCAATCCACGGGTGTGAGTGAGAGTTCCGGGGTTGCGAATACATTCCAGACGACGAAATCACGTTTGAGATCGACAAAGTCTCGATAGCTGCCGTTATCAGGCAGCGCAAGCCGTTCGAAGGCGAAATCGCGAGCATTTACCGCGTAGTTCAATTTTTCGCGAAGTGTGGGCGATAGCGTGTCGTCTTCGAGGAGCACCTCGATCGATTCCTGATTGCGCCATATCTCAAGCTGGCCGGTAAAGGCGTGACGGTAATACGCCATTGTTGAACAGCCGCCTAAGGTCGTGATGAAAATGAGCGCCAGGGCCAATTCACGCATTTCGCATCTCACCGGTTCGTGTTCGAACATCGATTGGAATCTTGGCAGAGCTGATCGGGGAACCTCCGATGGCCGCGAAACCGATGCCGTTGAACCGCCGACTACGCATATATCCTGCGCCTTCAACCACCACTGGCAGATTAACGTTGGCTTGAACGGAAAATTCCTTGATCGCAAGAGTTTGCGCCAACAATTTCGTGAGAGTCTTGGTATCCTTTCGAGTGCGGATACAGCGCATTATTATAGAGCGCGACCGGCCGCGGCGGGTGGAGAAGCGGGAAGATGATCGTATTGAGTAGTAAACGCCGCAGTTTGTCGGGAACGCTCCGGTCTCGCATGGTCGCGGTGCTGGCAGGGTTCTGCTGCCTGAGCGGACTTGCAGTCGCGCCAGCCACGCTTGCGGCCGTGCTGACGGATGCCATTCTGGTACTCGACAATTCCGGCAGCATGCGTAAAAACGATCCCGACTTCCTGGCCAAACGAGCTGTCAGTAAATTCGTCTCCGACCTCGATCAGGAAACCCGCGTCGGCATCCTGATTTTTGATGAGAAGGTCAAATATTCCGTGCCCTTGACCGAGTTGACGGTAAACACCCGCGCCGCTATCCAACCCGCTCTTGACGACATCGATTACCGCGGCAAGTTCACCGACAGCCCGGCCGCCATCGAGCGCGCCATTTACGAACTCAAAGCCAACGCCCGTGACGACGTGGTCAAAGTCATTATTTTCATGACCGACGGCATCGTCGACACCGGTAATCCGGAGGTCGATGGCGAAAAGGCCAAGTGGATGCGCGAAGAGCTGGCAGCGGATGCGGCGGACAGCGGAATCAAAGTATTCGGCATCGCGTTTACCGAAAACGCCGATTTTTTCCTGATCCAATCGCTCGCAAAGAAAACCGACGGAGCGTACTTTCGCGCGTTGACGCTCGAGGATCTCGCCGGTGTTTTCGCCAAGATCAATGAAATACTCGAAGCGCCCCCGTCGGTTCCCGCACCGGCCCCGATCGCCACCGCTGGACCCGCAGCCTTGGGTCAATGCATAGCCAGCCTCGTTCCGGACGAACGCGCTGCATTCGAGCAGATGGCCGCCGAAGCCGGGATTACAGCCGAGCAATTATGCGGCGAGATGATGCTGGCCCCGGAAGGGACCGCGGTAATCATACCTGCGGACCAGGCCGTATCCGAAGACGACGTGCTCGGGGTGATCTTGGTCGTGGGGCTGGCCGCGCTTGTACTCCTCGGTATCGTCGTACTCGTTGTCGTGTTGATCCGCAAGCGCCGAGGCATAGCGGGTGCCCCGGCATCGCAGCAGCCGGAGCCCGAGGCCGACATTTTCGATGACGAAGCCGAAACCGCCCTCTCCGCCAGGCACCGGGACGCACAGGCCGCCGAAGTGGAACCGGACGAGATCGATTCGGAAGCGAAAACCGCTCTCGGCGGTGGCGAGCCCAGCGATGCCGAGCAAGGGCCCGAGTTTGTCACAGCCGCGCCAAGCTATGACGAGGACAAACCATCGGATGATGCGTTCGACGCAGAGGCGTCGGCATTCTTCGGTGAAGACAGTCTTGTTCCGGTTTCGGAGGATGACGAAAATATGAGCGGCTTTGAAGACGTCGACGGCCCGGCGCCGGTGACGGAGCCGGTTATCGGCGGGGGAGACGAGGCAGAATTCAGCGAATTAGAAACCTTGCTTCCCGCTTCGCTCAGCGGCGACGAAGACGAGGACGAGTTTCGCGAAGCGGAGACCCTGCTCCCCGAGTCTCTCACCGGCGACGAAAACCAAACATTGGAAGCAACTTCCGACATCAGCCTCGACGAATTCATGCGGACCGATTCCTTCGAAACGCCACTCGTCGATTTCGACGAAACGGACAGCGAAGACGCGACCTCAATGCCGGAGCAGGTTCCCGAAGCGCCTGAAATTGAAGATGTGTTCGATATCACGGGCGAAGGCGTGCTGCCTCCGGTTAAATCCGACGATGCCGAAGACGATGATAGTCCAGACGACGACGCCGAAGGGCTCACCGTATTCGGGAGCTGATCGTGATTCGCGAGATGCTTCGGCAGTCGCGCTGAGGCCGCAATTGGCATTCATCGTGCCGCAATTCCAATCATGCGTAGATCTATAGAGCTGCTGGCATTGCTGCATGACGGCGCCGAGCATTCGGGCGCGGATCTCGCGCATCGACTGGGGATCTCGCGCGCAGCGATCTGGAATCACATCGACCGCCTGCGCAGAGAGGGCATAGAGGTGCGGGCTACACGCGGTCGCGGGTACGTACTCGAGGGCGGATTCGAGGTCTTGGACACCGCCGAAATCCACCGTCGCTTGCAGCAATTGAACTGCAAGGGCGTCACCGCGCTCGAAGCCGTTGTCGTTACCGATTCGACCAACGAACGGCTGTTGGCCGCGCTTCCCAACGACAACATCCACGGTCGCGTCCTGCTGGCAGAGTACCAGACCGCCGGCCGGGGACGGCACGGTGATCAGTGGATCGCGCCGCCTGGCAGTGGATTGTGCATGTCGCTCGGGTGGTGTTTCGATTCCCCGCCCACAACGTTTTCAGCCCTAAGCCTCGTCGTCGGACTCGCTGTCGTCAGCACCTTGGCTGAACAAGGCATATGCCGGGCAATGCTGAAATGGCCGAATGACATCGTTCGCGACGGCTGTAAACTGGGCGGGATCCTGATCGAAATGCGTTCCGAGTCCGGCGGACCCTGCACGACGGTAATCGGTCTCGGCATCAACATCCGCCTGTCGCAACTGGCGCGGGGTCGTATCGAACAGCCGTCGGCGGATCTGGAGTCGGCAGCGGGACATGCGATCTCGCGCAACGCGCTCGCAGCGGCTCTCTTGAACAGTCTATGCGCCAAGCTCTCCCTGTTCGGTCGGCAGGGTTTCGCCGGGTTTTGGCCCGAATGGCGGCAATTCGACGTCCTTGCAGACGAACCGGTGCGCCTCGATCTGGCTGAACGGGTGGTAGAGGGAATCGCACGGGGTGTCGACGAGAACGGCGCGTTGATCATTGAGCACAGTGGCCGCCGTGAAAAATTCATGTCCGGTCACCTGAGACAGGGCTAGCAGCCTGTCGGACTTAGGGAATCGTAGCGAGGCGGGTGGGAGAGCGAGTCCAGATGTGTCATGGTTTGAGGCGAATAGTGGGGCTATTTAACGGAAACCATGGCACATCATGGACTGCTATCCCAACGCCGCAGTAGATTCTTCCTAAGTCCGACAGGCTGCTAGGCTCGTGTTGCTGATCGACATTGGCAATTCCAGGATCAAAGCCGCCTATGCCGAGAAGGGCCGGCTGGTCGAATTACCAGCAGTCGCGACGGCGGCGCCGCCGCCGATCGAAGCGTGGCAGGAGAAAATCGCGTCGACGGTTCCACTCCGGCGTATTCTCGTCAGCAATGTCGCGGGCCCAGATATCGCGAATGCCTTCGAACGGCTAGCTTTTGAACGATGGCAGGTGGAACCCGAATTCGTCCATCCTCGCCTTGAATTCGCGGGAATGCAGACCCGCTACACCGATCCCACCCAGCTCGGCGCCGACCGGTGGCTCGCGGCTTTGGCGGCGTATCACGCGTGCGGTGCTGCCGTATGCGTAGTGGACGCCGGCACCGCCCTGACCGTGGATGTCGTCGACCAAGCGGGCGTGCACTGCGGCGGGCTGATCGCGCCGGGAGCGGAATTGATGAGCGAAAGCCTGACCAACGGCACCGCGGAGCTCGCAAGCGACGCCGTCGAACCGGTGAGCGGCTTTGCGACGAATACACGAGACGCGATATCGCTTGGATGCAACCTCGCCGTACGCGGCCTGTTAGTCGAAGTTGCTGATCGTCTCGAACAACTGGCGTCGGGCACGACGTTTACCTGGTATCTGACGGGAGGAGGGGCCGGGGCGATACGCGAAATGATGCCGATCCAGCATGTGTATGACGCCAACCTAGTATTGCGCGGGCTCGCGATTTTCGGCGAGGCGCGCAGATGAAACTAATCGGTGTCACCTTCCTGTTGTTGAACGTCGTCTTGTTTGCCTAGTAGTACAGCCTGCGCGTCGAAGAAGCCACACGAGCGTTAAACGAGCAGCCGCCGGTGCCTGCGGGAACCCCGAAACTGGTGTTGTTGTCGGCATTGGATGTGCTGCCGCAGCTCAAGGCTCCCGGGACGGAACCGGCCCCGGCCGTGCCGGGCGAATCGGGAATCAAGGCGGACGTCGAGCCGGCTGATCTCTGCATCGAAATCGGACCGTTCAGCGCCGAACCCGCGCGCGACGGTTTCACGGATTGGATCGGGGAATTCGTTGCAGCCCTCCATTTTCGCGTCGAAACCGTCCGCAAAAGACAGCTTTATTGGATCTATCTGGAACCTAAGTCGGATGTGGAAGCGGAGCAGCGCATGGCCGACCTGCGCCGCCGAGGCGTAGAGGATTACATGATGATACGGCGCGGTGGGCTCAAGAACGCCATTTGGCTGGGTCCGTTCAGTTCGCAGGACTCGGTTAACCGGCGCCTTGCGGAACTCAACGAACAGGGCTATCAACCCGTGGTCGTTCCCCGCCTCGAAACGACCGATCAATACTGGGTCGCCGCCCAGCTCGCAGCAAAGCACGAATCCCTGCCCGATATATCCGGCGAGCTGCTGGGAGCGGCCGAGCTTGCAGAAATTGAATGCGTTCAGCTGGTGCAGGGCAGTGCAGAAAGTGATTCAGACGTCACAGCCGGTGAACCGAGTGAAACGAATTAGCACCAAAGCGATCGAAATGGCAGAATCTGGCCCCGAAACGCCGCGCCACGGAGGGCTGACGCGGCCTTAAAAATAATGCCGGCTTAGCTCAGTTGGTAGAGCAGTTGCTTTGTAAGCATCAGGTCGTCCGTTCGAGTCGGACAGCCGGCCCCATTATTTCAATAGGCCGCAAACGCACAAGCCAATCGCGTCGAGGAAATTCTACCCAGATGTTACCAAATCTCTTTTGCGTGCGTAGCTTTCCATGCGCGCGAAAAATGCCGGCGCATCTTTCGGATCGATAAAGATCAACGAAAAAGATGATTACGATGCAGAACCCAAATCCATACGTGCACTCCCCATCCGCCCGTCATTCTGCAACAAGCCCAACACCGCAAGATCAAGATCCAGTTTCTCGCCGCACCAGTTTGCTACGCACGTCTCCGCGGAAACGTGAACACCATGTGCCCGCACCCATTCGGCAAGGTCTTCGGTCGCAGGCGTCGGCGCTGGCACTTCCGGAACCAACAAACCGTCGGGACGCAGGAATAACAGCATGCCGTCGTCGTTATACCAGTCCAGGCGGCGTGCCTGGTGTGCACCGTTCGCCTTCTCGGTTTCTTCGATGCGCTGCACGCGGCGATAGGCGCGGACCGTCTGCTCGACATGCATCGCCGTGCCGTGGCGCGCGATCATCAATAAAGCGTCCTCGTTTTCGGGTGTCGCCACGCGGGTCATGGCCCGCACCTTGGAATAGCTCACGACGCCTGACGCAAACGCCGCGCTGATCTGGGGTAACGATTCCAGTGCCCGCGCCACGCGCACCTTTTCACGCACTGCGCCGAGTGCGATCCCGCATTTCCAGTTGAGCCAGTGGGCGCAGGAGTTGAGGCCGTGTTTGCCCCAGACTTCGCGGCGGTCGAATTCCGCGATCGACCTGAGCAACTGCCAGGTGGCGGCGGCGATGTTGGCGGCCAGGGTGGTGATCGAGTCTTCGAGGGCGTCGTCGAGGGATCGCTGGGGATGGAATTGGGGAGGGGTTCGCCAGGGGCACGGGTGAAGGTGTTGGAGGCGGCCGAACTTTCTGTTTTGAATTGAGGGTGCGGTGTCGGAGGAAGCCCTGTTGTCACCCGTACCATGTCACACGAACGTCGAACTCCGTGCGAGAAGTGCTCGGATGATACGCAGCTCCGGCGCGGCGACGGTGGCAGTGGTGATTCGGTGTTTCAACCTCGGAGCGTCAGCACTGTGCCGAGCTACCGGGTCCTACTGCCGGGAGGATATAGTCAAGCCAAGCGGTGGGGAATCTTTAAGAGTCGGTGACGGGACTGCAAAAAACGCTTATCTTCGCGCTTCGTTTCCGCCCGCTCACACGCTTGCACGAACGGTAATATTTTAGTCTAATTAGTACCGTTACCTGCCTGCCGTCTGTCAAATCGCGACACCTGTTCGTGCGGACACTACATAATTAGGGCCGGCGCCTGCTGCGCCGAATTTATGGCTTCGTCTCGAGGAGGATCGGATTAGCGATGGGCATCCTGGTCAATATCGATAACGGCGGCACGTTCACCGACGTCTGCATCAGTGACGGTGGGAAAGTCGTACATGCCAAGACTGCCACGACGCCGCACGACCTGACCCAATGCTTTCTGGAGATCCTGAAGCGGGGGTCGCAAGAGTTTTATGGTGAAGACGATGCCGCGCGCCTGATTCGCGAAGCCGATTGTCTGCGCTACTCGACGACAGCCGGCACGAATGCGGTGGTCGAACACAAGGGCACGGCGGTGGCCGTGCTGGTCGATGCGGGCGAAGAAGGCAGCGTCTACGGTGCCATTTCGAGACTTGGCGACAGTGCGTTGTGGCGCGCTATGGTGCCGCAGAAACCGGCGGGTCTTCGCTTTTCGAAAAACGGCGACATCGCAGCCGACGAATTGATCGCGACCGTCAATTCGATGCTGGCGCAGGGCGCCTTGAGACTGGTCGTCGCCCTGAGTTCCGACGTGGCGGAGCAAAACGTCAAGGACCTTCTGCTCGACCGCTATCCGCGCCACCTCTTGGGTGCGATCCCGTTTCTCATCGCATCCGAACTTGCGCAGGATTCCGATCTTGCCCGCCGGACGATCACGGCAGTGGTCAATTCCTACCTGCACCCCGGCATGGAGCACTTCCTGTATGGCGCCGAGAACATCTGTAAAGAGCAGCATTTGAAAAGACCCCTGTTGATCTTCCGCAATGACGGCGATTCGGCCCGGGTCGCCAAGACGACTGCCATCAAGACCTGGGGTTCGGGGCCGCGCGGCGGGCTCGAAGGCGCCCTCGCCTACGCCAGACATTATGGTCTGGATTCCGTCGTGGCGATGGATGTGGGTGGTACCACGACCGACGTGTCGGTCGTTAAAGCTCAAGCGGTGACCTTGCTGGCCTACGGCGCGATCGAAAACATCCCGACCTCATTTCCGTTGCCGACGATTCGCAGCTTCGGACTGGGCGGCAGCTCGATCGTTCGTGTCGAGAACGGCACGGTCAGGATCGGACCCGAAAGCGTCGGCGCATCGCCGGGGCCCGCTTGTTATGGACGCGGTGGTACGGAAGCGACCTTGACCGACGCACTGCTCGTAGCGGGTGTACTCCATCCGGAAAAATATCTCGGCGGCGAAATCGCGCTTGACCGCGCGCGCGCCGAGCAGGCGGTCGTCAAGAATGTCGGGGATGCCCTGGGACAGAATGCAGCCGAGGCGGCCGCGACCATCATTACTGAATTCCAGAAATTGGTCGGCAAAGAAGTCACCAAAGCCATCGACACTGCCGGCCGTGATCCGGGCGAGACGGCCCTGCTGGCCTATGGCGGCGGAGGCCCGATGATCGCATGCGGCATCGCTACCGCCGCGGGTATAAAGCAGGTGATCGTGCCGCGCCTGGCATCGGTATTCAGCGCGTTCGGCATCGGCTTCAGTCATCTTGCCCACGAATATCAGGCGCCTCTCGACGGCGCCTCACAGGACATCGGTGCGCTGGGCGCCGAGCTCGAATCCCGTCTACGTCGCGACATGTACGGCGAGGGTGTCGATCCCAGCGCGTGCACCTATAAAAAATCCGTGTGGGGTGCGAAGGACGATATCGTGGTCGACAAGCCGTTCTCCGGCAAGAAAATCAAAGTGAACAAAGAATTATCGGATCCCAGACTGACGGTGAGAGCCGTCTTTGAACTGCCGACCTTGAGCTTGAAAGCGAACAAGGAGAAGCAATACACGGCCGTGCGTGTGCGCGCGAAAACCAAAATCAACCTGGATGGCAAGAGCGTGCTGGAATTACCCTTGATCAATGACCGTGCTCTCAAACCTGGTAAAAAGTTAGCCGGTCCGAGCCTCATTCAAGGCGACTACCTTACCAGTATCATCGATGCCGGTTGGAACTTACGCGTGTTCAGCAACGGCGATCTTTTCCTCGAGAGTACATGACCATGGCTGGAAAGACAGTTGCAATAACCGAATATCTCGAAATCGAGCTCGAAACCGAGCGTTGGTTGTGCCGTCGTTGCGGCCACGATATCGGGCCCGCGCGTTCGCCCTATAAAGAGGGATTGTTGGTATACGATCGTGATCCACGGGAGATTCACCGGCCCATCCTCGACGCGGATAAATACGACTATACCTACGCACCCGATCCCCAATGGTGTCGGATCGTCGAGTTCTATTGCCCCGCATGCGGCACGATGGTGGAAAACGAGTACCTGCCACCGGGCCATCCCTTAACCAATGATATTGAACTCGATATCGACAAGCTCAAGGAAACACACTTGGGCGGGGAGAGAAGATCCGATGCGGCGGGTTAGTGTTGATATCGGCGGTACGTTCACCGATTGCTTCCTGGCCTATGACGGCCAATACATCGAAGCCAAGGCCTTAACGACGCATCACAATCTGGCGTCCGGTTTCATGGAGGCGCTCGAGAACGCGTGCGCGGAGTTGAATCTCAGCATCGGTCAAGTATTGAGCACGGTCGACGCGGTTCGTTATGCCACGACCCTGGGCACGAATGCGTTGATCGAGCGCAACGGCCCCCGCATCGGCCTGGTGACGACGGCCGGTTTCGAGTCCTCGGTTCCGCTCATGCGCGCCCGCGGATACGGCGATGGGCTGGCCCATGCCGATCAAATGGATCTGCCGGGCGCCGACCGCCCCAAGCCCCTGGTCCCGATGACGATGATCGTGGGTATCAAGGAACGTGTGGATTACAAGGGCACCGTGAACCTGAGTGTCGACGAAGAAGACGTCCGCGCGCAGGTGCGCAAGCTTGTCGACGAGGGCTGCCAGGGTTTCGTCGTCGCCCTGACCAACGCAGTGGTCAATCCGGCGCACGAAAAGGAAGTTGAGCGAATTATTCTGAATGAATACCCGACCTACGTGCTCGGCGCCACGCCCATCGTTCTTTCGCATCGCGTCGCAGGGCGAAAGGCCGAGTATTCGCGCACGATGTCGGCGATCCTAGACGCCTACCTCCATGATCAAATGTATCACGGCATGTCGTCGCTCGAAGTCGCTTTACGCCGCAACGGTTATGCACGGCCGATGCTGCTGGTCCACAACACCTCGGGCATGGCGCAGCTCAATTCCACCCATTCACTGCAGACGATTCATTCCGGCCCGGTCGCGGGTTTGGAAGCGACGAACTATCTTGCCCAGCAGTTCAAGGAACCGAACGTGATCGCCACCGACATGGGAGGCACCAGTTTTGATATCGGTCTGGTGACGGCCGACGGCGTCAAGTTCTACGATTTCAATCCGGTGATCGACCGCTGGCTGGTCAGTACACCGATGACCTACCTGCATACTTTGGGTGCGGGCGGCGGATCGATCGCCCGTTTTGATCGACTATGGAACGCAGTGGAAGTCGGTCCTGAAAGCGCGGGCTCCGATCCGGGGCCGGCCTGCTACGGGCGCGGTGGAAAGCTGGCGACGACGACCGACGCGGATCTGATCCTGGGCTACCTCGATCCGGACAACTACGCCGGCGGCACGATCAAGATCAATCGCCGCCGCGCCGAGCGCGCCATCGAAGAAACGGTCGCGAAACCGGCCGGACTCACCTTGATCGAGGCGGCCAAGGCCATCAAACGCAAAGTCGATGCCAATATGGCGTCGGCGATCTTCAAGGAAGTCGCGGTCAAAGGGTACGACCCGCAGCATTTCACCATTCTGAGCTACGGAGGCGGTGCGCCCATCCATGCCTGCGGATATGCGGGCGAAATCGGCGTGGCCAAGATTCTCATTCCGCCGTTCAGCTCGGTTTTCGCCGCCTTGGGCGCTGGCAACATGAACCAGCTCCATATCCATGAAAAATCGCTCTACCTCATGCTTTACGACGCGACCTTCAGGCGCGTCCTCGAAGACTATGAGGTGTTCAATCAGACCGTCGAAGAACTCGAAGACCGGGGACGGGAGGACCTGGTCCGCCAGGGCGTGGATCCGAAGGACGTCCAAACGCGGGTCGAAATGGACATGCGTTACGGCAACCAGCTCGCGCAGGTCAGTGTGATGAGCCCGAGCAGCCGCTTGAGCTCACCGCACGACGTCATTGCGCTCCTCGACAAATTCAGCAACAACTATGCACAGCGATTCGGTGAAGGCAGCCAGGCGCCCGAGGCCGGGGTGCGGATCAACGTGCTGCGCGTGGTGTCCTATGTCGAGCACGAACGACTGACGCTCGAACGTTCGACCGCGTCAATCGACGACAAGCCAAAGGCGCGTACCGAACGACCCTGCTATTTTCCGCAGCTCGACGATCCCGTCCCAACCTCGGTTTACGACCATATTGATGTGGCCGAGGGCATGCACGTAGCCGGACCGGCGCTGATCGAAACGCCGCGCACGACCTATCTGGTCGAACCCGGATGGAATCTGACGATGGGCCGAATGGGCTCCGCGGCCATGGTCAGGGATGCCTGAGCTTTTTTCTAATTTGGGATTTCGACTTCGAGGTTAAGACCATGGGTGGTGATCAAGAAAAGTCAGTCATCGAGAAATTTCTCGAAGAGAACGTTTTATTTCTCGGACCTGATCCCGAAATCATGGAGGACCACAGCCTCACGCCGGCCTCCGAGCGTGAACTCGAAGCGCTCAGGAATTTCGACGATTCGGACAAGATCAACCTGGTGCGTCACAAGCTGCAAACGGCGTGCAACGAATCATTCGACATGGTCGAGCAAATGGGCGCCGCGCCCGGCGCCAAGTGGGGAGATTTGATCTCCGGGGTATGGTCCATGCACGGCGACCTCGCGATGGCGAGCATGGGCGGGGTGTTGATATTTTCGGTTCTGACCCAACACCCGACGAAATTCATTTTGAAATACTGGAAGGACGATCCGACCGTCGGCCTCAAGCCCGGCGACATCTTCATGCACAACGATGCGCGCTACGGCAATATCCATAATACGGATCAAAGCCTGATGATCCCGCTGTTTCACGAGGGCCAGTTGATCTGCTTTACCGGCGCCATCGTGCACGAAGGCGAAAACGGCGCCTGCGAACCGGGCGGCATGCCCTCGGCGGCTGAATCTCCCTTTGACGAAGGCCTCAAGATGTCGCCGATACTCGTCGGCGAGCACTACGAATTTCGCCGCGACATAATGACCTTTCTGCAGAATTCGGTGCGCGAGCCCAAGCTCCAGCTCGAGGGCATGAAGTCCAAGTTGTTCGCGGCCATGCGCATGAAATCGAGGATCGACGACACCATTACGGAGTACGGCGCCGATGCCGTCATCGCCACCCTGCGCAAAACCCTGAGCGATACCGAGCAGGAAACGCGGCGGCGGCTGGCCACCTGGCCCGACGGCAAAGTGCGCACCAACCTGTTTGCGGACGGCACCTTGCGCGAGAATTGCCTGATCAAGATTCGCTGCGAGCTCGACAAGCGCGGCGACGAATTGACCATCGACTTTCGCGGTTCTTCGCCGGAGTTTCTCAATCGTGCGAACAACACGGTGCTGGCGTCGCTGAAAGGCATGCTCGCCCAGGAATTCTTGAGCTTCGTGTGGCCGGATCTGCCTCGCAACCAGGCGGTGTTCGCCCCGATGAAGGTGCTGACCGACGATCGCTCAACCCTGCATTGTTCGCCCGAGGCCCCAAACGCGCAGAGCATGATGACGTTTTTTCCGAGCTTTACCGCGGTGCAGGTCGGCGTCCCGAAATTTCTCTACAGCGCCGGGCACCGCGCCACGGATATCATCGCCGGCTGGTACAACATGATCGTGACATTCATTTACGGCGGCGTGAACCAGTACGGGGAACTGGTGGGTAACGTGTGTGCCGATCTCAACGGCATGGGCGGCGCCGCCCGCTGGAATCGCGATGGCGAGCATTCGATCGCCCCGATCTTTGCGCCGATGGCCGATATCGGTGAACAGGAACTCATTGAGGAAGAAGTTCCGATCATGAAGATCGTTCCGAACAAGTTGATGAAGGACGCGAACGGCTTCGGGAAGTTCCGCGGCGGACACGGCTACCAGCAGATCGCCACCATGAAAGACAGCTCCATGTGGGGCTTTATGTGTTGCAGTATCGGTTCAAAGTTTCCGACGACGATGGGCATTTTCGGCGGGTATGCGCCCGGGTGTTATCCCCTGTGCAAGGTCAAGGGCGTCAACGTGTTCGAGGTGATGAAGGACAGGCGCGATCTACTGCGCTACACCATTGAAGACATCATGAACGATCAACCGTTTCCGGGCGCGAAGTACACGACCCATCACATGGGCATGCAGCTCGAATTCGCCCAGCCCGGCGAACTCTTTATGTTGACTCAAGGGTCCGGCGGCGGTTACGGCGACGTGCTCGAACGCGAACCCGAAGCGGTCTCGCAAGAGTATCTCGACGCCCTGATCTCGATGAACACCGTGAAGAACATCTACCATGTCGTGCTCGACGAAGAGAGCGGCGCGGTCGATTTGAAGGCGACTGAAAAAGCGCGCAAGGCCGAGCGCAAGAAACGCATCAAGCGCGGCAGGCCTTACAAGGAATTCGTCGCTCAATGGGAAACCGAGCACCCGCCGAAAAACCTTCCCTACTACGGGTCGTGGAAAGACCGGGGTCTGATCTATCGCGGTTCGCGCGACGATACCTGTCCGGCGGATGCCATCGTTCCGGTGATGATGCCGAATCCCAAGGATGTCCGCATCGCCGAACTCGAGCGTGAACTCGAGGCCTGCAAGCGCGCCGCGAAACCCGGGAAGAAAGCCGCCAAGGTCCGGAAATAGTCGCGCGGCAGGCGGCGATCGCAGGCGTGCCCATATCAGCGCTCAAATCCTGGTTGGACGACGGCGGATCCCGGCTGCTCTGGGTGGAATTCGAAGCGTACGCGCGTCGTGTCTTCGCCAATTCGCCGGACGATTGGTACGCCGATGCCTCGAGGTTCGCATCAAGCTTGATCCAGGCGCAAGACGCCATTCCAACCCAATGCCTGTCGATCGACCTGTGTGCTCCACTGTTGTCTGCCCTGGGTGAGAGAGACGGCGCCCCGCACGCGGAAGAGCTGGTCCAGTTGTTCGGAGGCGATGCCCATATCGAATTCGTTAATGATGTGCTGGACGCACTCGTGCACCGATTCGCCGGCCACGTTGATCTCATCGTCGTACTCCACGCGCCTGCGGATCTCCTGGATGCAGGGGCGGGCACCGCGGCGCTCGAATTCGATGAACTCGATGACGTGGCGAGCGCCATGTCGAATTGCCTGCGGCCTTTGGCCGACCGACCGTTGACGGGGGTGCTGCTCGAGAAGCGCGGGCAGGCAGCGCTGAGCGCCGAGGAGATCGATGCCTACGAACCGATCATCAGCGCCGCAAGGCATTACGATTGGGTCACGGCGATGAGCCTGCCCGATCGGTCAGGCGGTACAGTCCCGACGGTTGATCTAGACCTCGATTTGATCCTGTTTCCACAACTGGCGCTCGATGCGATAGCGGCCGAGGCCGAAGCACCGCGTCTGGGCGGCGGGCTTACCGACAGTTTCTGGGGCGGAGCCGCGATCGATGCGGGTGCATCCGCCGGCCGTTTACTTTACGGATCCATTCCGCACTCCGCCCATCCTGAAACCGTGCTGTCGGTACTGCGCGATCTAGGCTGAGTCGCCGTTGCTGTCGGTTGAACGTTCTGGCCTACCGGGGCTCGCATTTCGCCCGCAAGCGGGCGAATAGTCTTCCTGATTATTTTATGACGCCACGATGCCCTGAGCCCGTATCAATCCGGCGTGGCTTGGTGGGTAAGGGATTTCAAAAGCATCCCGTAGAGTTCGTGAAACGCTTCCGAGATTGTGAGATCCGTCGACAGGTAGAAGTCGGGTTCGCGCAGGCGATTGATGCTGGCGAACACGATCTCGGCGACGAACGCGGGACGGACGTCCCTGAAGACACCCGCCTTGACACCGTTCTCGATGATCCCGCGCAGGCCTTCGACGCGCAGTCGGACGTGTTCCTGCCAGATCAATCGGGCGGGTTCCCAACGGTGTATGTCGCCGACCGCGGCTGCGCTGAGCCGTTCCGCGGCGACCACGCCAACCTGAAGATATTCGAACACCTGACGCTCGGGACTCATCTTGCTGTCGGTTGCACCAGCGGCTTCGTGCCTGATTCTCCGGAAGAAGCCATCGAGAACGTTCAGCACGAGTTTGTTCTTGCTCGGGGCGAGTTCATACAGTGTGCGCTTGGAACAACTGAGGTGCGCGGCGATGTCCGAGACGTTGAGTTGGGAGAAACCCTCGACAAGAATGAGTTTTTCGAGCGCTTCGAGAACCTTTTCGCTACGGTTGCTGACCGCAGTGCTGGCAGGATTGTTGGTCAGCGTCGTGGGCACGATCCGAAGGCAGGCGATGGCAAGATAATCGCGATGATACCTGATCGTATCGCCGCAGCCTTGCGATTATAAGGCACCCTTGACGGATGCGAAGGTGAAGATTGCTATGCAAATTAAGCAGTTGACAGATTTTCGGTGCGCCTCTATATTCAGGCGCTCGCGCGTGCTCCAGACACCCTTTGACACCCGAACGATGGCATCTGACGCACGTAGTCGAATTTGTAATAATCCCTTTCCGGCAAGGTCGCCGATTCGGTCGGTGGCCTATCGAGAAGCCGAAAACCTACACGAGGGAACGCAGCGCAAAGCTGCGTCGTTTTTTTTAGAATAATGAAATGACGCTCTGCGCCCGGCCTTTGGGCGGAACGCAGCAGGGCGACGGGGGAAGCGCATATGAAGGGCTTACGCTATACGGTGGCGGAGCTGACCTTGAAGCATCGCGTGCTTGTTTTGGCGGTTATTTTCGGTATCACTGCGTTCTTCGCCGTCGGGCTGACGCACGTGGAGTTGCGCACTATCTTCTCCGACCTTTTTCCGAAGAACCATGCCTTCGTGCAGACCTTTAAAGACCACCCCAACTTTGGCAACCCCCTGACCGTTACGATCATGGTCAAGGTGAAGGACGGGACGATCTACAACGCGGAAACCCTTGCCAAAGTCTGGGACATGACGCGCGAAATCGATCTCACGCCGGCCGTCGACCACGATCAGATCCTGTCGATCACGACCGAGAAGGCTCGCTGGGCCGAGGCGACACCCTACGGCATCGATTTCAAGCCCTTGATGGGCGACAAGGCGCCAGAAACCGAGGAAGAACTCAATAACTTCCGGTTGGCGGTGGATCGGGCGCCCAACGTTCGCACTTTTCTGATCAGTGAAGACGAAACGGCGACCATCATCACCGCCACCTTCATCGAGTTTTCGCTCGATTACGGAGTAACTTTCAAATACATCCAGGAGATGATCGCGAACGCGTCCGACGAGCGTCACGAAATCTACGTCGCCGGACAGCCCATGTTGACCGGCTGGGTGTACAAGTACGAAGTCGACATGCTGAAGATCTTCGCCATCACGGCAAGCGCCCTGCTGCTGTCGCTCGTGATCTATATGCGCAATATTCCGGGCGTCGTCACGCCGCTGGCGGTGAGTATCGTGGCGGCCATCTGGGGTTTCGGCTTCGTCGGCTGGCTGGGCGATCCGATCGAACCCTTGATCATGGTCGTGCCGCTACTGTTGGTGGCGCGTTCCTTCAGCCACTGCGTGCAGTTTATCGAACGTTTTTACGAGATCTACCACGAGATCAAGGACCGGCGGAAAGCCGCCGAGCTCGCGCTGGGCGTCATGATGGCGCCGGGCGTGCTCGGCATCATTACGGACGCGGCCGGCTTGTTCCTGATCATGATCGCGCCGATCCCCGTAATGGAGCGGTTCGCCATCTTCTGCGGTTTCTGGGCGATGATACTGGTACCGTCGAACTTGTTCCTGACGCCGATCCTGTTGTCATGGTTTCCGGCGCCGAAGAACGTGGCGACACTGATCGGCAAATCCGAGAAGGAAACCTGGCATACGCGTATCATCCAGTTGCTGCGGACGATCTCAACTTTCTCGCACGGCGCGCGCGCGCGCGTGACCACGGTCGTCGTGCTAACCCTCGCCGTCGTCGGCATCTACCTGACCCTGCAGATCAAGGTCGGCAACCCCGTCGAGGGTAGCAACCTGTTGAAGGTGGGGTCTGACTACAACACCGCCGTGCGCGCCATTAACGACCACTTCCCGGGCATCATGACGCTTGAGGTCGTCTTCGAAGGTAAATCCGGAGGCCCCGAGCAGCGCGAACGCATTCTGCGCCAGGCCGAACCCATCAGCACCATGATCCAGTTGCAGCGGTATCTCGAATCGCAGGATCCGCCGCCTTCGGCGACCCTGTCCTTCGGCGATTATCTGCCGGAGGCCAATCGGCTGTTCAGCGGCGGTAATCCGAAGTGGGCCCCGCTCGACTACAGCGACGTTTCGGTCAACGCCGCCGTCAATGCGCTCATGATCGGTTCAAGTCCGAAGTCCTATTCGCACGTGACGGATTTCTCCATGGAAAACGGCACCGTGTCCCTCTGGTACAAGGACAACAAACAGGAAACCGTCGATACCGCGCTGATGCAAACGCGTGCCGGTCTGGAACAGATTGGGATCGACAAGGACCGTTTTCGTATCCGCCTGGGGACCGGCGCTATCGCCCTGCAACAATCCGTCAACGACACGGTGGACAAGTACCAGTGGTGGATCCTGATGGCACTCAACTGCGTCATCCTGATGACCTGCAGTTTCGCTTACCGCTCGTTCGTGGCCGGGATCCTGCTCCTGATCCCGGTTAATTTCTCGAACGTGCTGCTCCTATCGTGTATGGTCCTGATGGACATCGGCCTCGACGTCAACAGCCTTCCGATCGCGTCCATCGGCATCGGCGTTGGTATCGACTACGGCATCTACTTGTTGAGCCGGATCTGCGAAGAGTTTCGTGACAGCGAGCATCACGGACAGGCGATCGAAGCCGCCGTTACAACGACGGGTAAGGCCATCTTCTTTACCGCAACCATCGTACTCATCGGGATCCTGCCCTGGTATTTTATGTCGGAGCTGAAGTTCCTCGCGGAGATGGGGCTGTTGCTCGTTATGATCATGCTCATCAATATGGTCATTGCGCTGATCGTGCTGCCGTTGCTCGTTTACATTTTCAAGCCCCGTTTCGTCGAGCGCGAACACCTCGTCGTCTCGGAGAACATCGAACTTGCGGAAATAATGGACGCGCAGCAAGAGCAATCTTCCTGAAAGATCTCCAGCCATTCGGATTCAAATAAAATGAAAGAAATAGTGACCCTCGGCCGCTTGTTCGGCAGACAAGCGGCGCTGCTCTTCGTCCTCGCGGCGACCGTTTTTCCCGCGTACGCGCAGGAAGCGAACGGCCCCGAAGCAGGCATCGAAGTCATTCGCAGCGGCATTGAGCACGACGCCTTGTACGGGCTCGAAATGACCGGTGAATGGGGCATGGCGGTCGGTAATTTCGGACTCATGATAGAAACCACCGACGGCGGCTTGAACTGGGCGGTGTCGCCGCCGAAGACGACCTTGGCTTTGCTCGGCATCACGCATGCCGGTAACCGCCAGATAATCGTCGGGCAGAAAGGGTTCGTCATGGTGCGGGCCGATGGAGAGGAGTGGCGCGAGATCGACAGCGGTATCGAGGCGCGCCTGCTGAACGTCGCCATGAACCCGTCGGGATTCGCCATGGTGGTCGGCGAGTTCGGGTTCGTCGCGCGTTCGCGCGACCACGGTGAAACCTGGGAGCCGCTCACGATCGACTGGAACGAGTTCAACGACGAAGGCTACGAGCCGCACCTGTACGATGCGATCGTGAACGACGACGGCAGCTTGATGGTCGCGGGCGAATTCGGTCTCATCCTGCGCTCCGAGGACGATGGCGACACCTGGCGTGACGTGGCCAGGAGCGACCAGTCCGTGTTCGCCATGCGCCTTGCCAACGACGGCAGCCATACCGGCTACGCGGTCGGCCAGGAAGGGCTGATGTTGAAAACCTCGGATGACGGCCTGACTTGGGAGCGCCTGGACGTCGGCACCAACGCGAACCTGCTCGGTGTCTGGGCGGGCAACAGTGAAGTGGTGGCGATCGGGATCCGTACCCTGCTCCGCAGCAGCGACGACGGCGCGAACTTCACGACCACCGGTGATTACAACGTCGTCCGCACGTGGTTCCAGGGCGTGGATGCGGGCGTAACCGAATCCAAGGCCGGCAGCAAGGGTTTCCTGCGCCAGCAAATCATCTACATCGTGGGGCATAAAGGCACCGTCGCCCGCGTCCTCAAATAGCCCGCGAGTCCCAGGATTTCAGCAGTTTCCGCGTCACGATAGCGGTCCGCCCCGGTGCCGCGGCAGCACTAAAAGACGGGAGGCGCCGCCCTCGCCGTTGAAAACGTTGCGACGATACAACAATCGACCGTCTTCACGCGCTGCGCATAGCCCACTGGGGCCGCTTGGAGCCGTTGACATTCCTAGCTGAATGGGCGCTAATACACCCATCGTCGGGATTCCGGCGGTACAAACTATCGTGTACCCGACAAACAACAATATGATTGTCGTCCGTGTACTACTGGGGTCCTAGAGAAGATTAATTGCATTTTGAAGAGGAGAGCGGGAGTGATAAAGCACACAATCGCACGCATTCTCATGATTGGGGGTGTGGCCTCGAGCGTCCTGTTTGCAGGCGCCGTGTCGGCCATCGACTGGAATATTACGGGTTTCTTCCGCCAAGAGGTTGCTTACAGCATCGCGGGGAACAACAACGAATTGAACGCGATGGGGTTGGTCTTTAACGATAAGATCACACCGAACATAACTCACGCTGGCTGGGGTACCGGGGCCAATGGCGCTGCGCTTACCACAGCGTATATAAATCCGACGAGTGGTCTTCAAGGTGGCGTGTTCCACCCCGGCTTCGCCGCCGCGGGCGGCATCCCGGCCGGACGCAACACCAATTCGCCCGTCAACTGTCGGTTCGGTGGTCAGAACGCGATCAACGCAGGGTCGCCCGGACTCTCATC
>JAYYZW010000063.1:0-6002 GCA_036339995.1 Pseudomonadota bacterium | reverse complement strand
GTGTGGACAGGCATTGCGCGTCCCCGTTCCTTCACGTCCGCGCACGATGCCAAATTTCGCATACGCCGGCGCGAGTTCGTCGAGAACCCGAAAGATAGATTCATACAGTGCAACGTCGATGACCTGCCCGGCACCCGTGCGTTCCGCGACGCGCAATGCCATCAGGACGCCAACAGCGCCGTACAGACCCGAAATGTAATCGGCGAGCGAAGTCGACCCGGGCGTCACGGGGGGGCCATCAGGCATACCCGCTAGATGGGTCAAACCGCCGACGGCATGCGCAATGCGGGCGAAACCCGGGCGATCCCGATAAGGACCGTCCTGACCGTAACCACTGATTCGGAGCATCACCAGCGCGGGATTCAATACGGACAGCACATGCCAACCCAATCCCCACCGCTCCAGGGTGCCGGGTCGGAAGTTCTCGCACACCACGTCGGAGCGGCGCACCAGTTCCTTGAAATCGCGCGCGCCGTTTTTCGATTTGAGATCCAGGGTGACGGATCGTTTGTTACGCGCTTCGCTCAACCAGGCCAAGCTCAGATCCGGTTCGTCGGTAGGCGTTCCGAATTGGCGCTGCGGATCGCCGCCGTCGGGGTGCTCGACCTTGATGACCTCAGCGCCGAATTCGCCCAAGATCGTGGCCGCGAACGGCGCCGCGATGAAGGTCGCGAGGTCGACGACGCGCACACCCTCCAACGGTTTTATTCGGGTCTTTTGATGCGCGTTGTTCATTGTGAGTTCAAGAGTTTTTAAAGTGCTGATCGGCTGAAACGACGGGCGCCGCTACCTGCTAATTCCGTAGGTCGACACCGTTTCTCACGCCGCGTGCGCGAGCATCAATCAAACAAAGGCAAACGCTCGCGCTATGCGACCTGTACAGTCTCGATCTCCTTGAGGATTTCTGCGAGATCATCGCTCGCGTGCCAGAGGTCGTAAGCCTGTTGCATGTTCAGCCAGAGTTTGGGCCCATTGCCGAAGAACTTCCCTAATCGCAGCGCCATCTCCGGCGTCACTGCCTGGCGCTCCGCTAGAACAGCATGTAGCGTCTGCCGAGATACGCCTAAGGCGCGCGCCGTAGCCGATATCGATAGGCCGGTGGCGGGTAGGACGTCCTCTCGCAGCAATTCCCCCGGGTGCACCGGTACCAACGCCGGGGCCTTCGCCTTGTATTCCCTTTTCGCCATAGCATTTTTCTCAGTGATAATTCTCCAAGTCGACTCGAAGCGCGTCACCGTCTTCCCACTCGAAGGTGATGCACCACGGCTCGCTGACGTGCACGCTGTATCGTCTTGGCCGGCCCTTGAGGGCGTGGAAGTCGAAACATATGTAAAGTTATAGTTTACATATTTTTCTTCGGTTGCCGGGAGTGACCTTACAATCGTAGGGAGAATGGACTACGAACAAATATTTTGAAGGGACCGCCTGCCCAGCCATCGGCGGCGGATACTCGCTCGCCCTCTAAGCTGCTACGATTACCCGCAGTTATTACATAATTGCGGGCAGTACCAATATAAGGACGTGCCACGATCATCGGTGTACCGCCTGTGCCGGCGGCTCTCACCCCGCTCCTATTTATTCTCCCAAAGAATTTCAGGATACGGCACGATCCATGAGGATTTCGTGTACCAGGCTCCAAGGATCTCGATCGGATTCAGTTTATGCAGGTGCGGATAAAGCCCCGAGCTGCCGAGTTCGAGCACCGCGGGCCCGGACCAGATTTCGTGAACCTTGAAATCGGTCGATGGGATGAGCAGGAGTTGCTTGATCGGTTTGCCGTCTTTCTGTGGCGCCGGAAACTTTCGGATCTGCAAAAAATCCCCGCCGACCAATCGCCCGAATTCGTCCTCGAGCGGCATCTCGCGGCCCGGCGGCGGCGGGCTAGTGATGTTCATAGAAATACGCATTAACCGCTCACCGTAGCGCACACAGTCCGCGAGAATCTGACTGCCGTGAAATTGCAGCGCGGTGGATTCACACAGGTTGGCCGGCCAGCCGTATATTTCGCGCTCGAAAGTGAGCGCCATATCGTGGTCCACCCAAATGTAATTGATGTACCAACCGGACCATTGTTGATACTTCACCTTAATCGCAGTCAGCGCTTCATGATAAACGTCAATACTGTGTGTCGGCTGGCCCATATCGCCGATCCAAGCCAACATGACGCCGTCCTCGGCCATCTCGAGCGGTTCCGGCACCTCCCAGGCGACCGCATCCGGATCCGCCTTGTAGACCATCAGGATAATGCGGCTGTAGGGTGTTGCGTAGAACGGCGGCGGCGTGAACGTCGGCGCGGCCAACGGCATCGCATAGGCTTCTTCGTGCTCTTTCATAACGGGTTTCCAGGCAATACGGAGGGATCGATAGCCAAGGTATCACACGAGGGACGCGATCGATTTCGCTTATCGGGCGACTAAAATTCCGGGTCTTGTTCGAAACCGCGCAACCCGCCGACATCGTTGATCCAGTGCAAGGTTCTGGGCGTCCAGCATTGCGAATCGGGATTCACCCGGGTCGGATCATCCAGCGTCCCGGCATGTACTACGGTGTGCTCGGGGTACCCGTTCGTAAATTCCGTTATATGTGAACCGCAGGTGCCGCAAAACGTTCTCGTCATGACATTGCCGGCATCGGTGCCCTTATCGAAGGACTTTAGCTCGCCAGTGATATCAACGTCGGTTTTGAGAAAGAACATCGCGGTCGCAAAGGCGCTGCCCGTGTGTTTCTTGCAATCCTGACAATGACAAACGACCGTTGCAGCCGGTTCGGCCTTACATGTGTAGCGCACCGCGCCGCACATGCAGCCGCCGCCAAATGTTTCAGCCATCGTTATTACCTCCGCCTGTAAGATTATTGCAGTGCCGCATTCGGGTTGAACACTGAACGATTGATCGAATGATCCTGCAGCGTGAGTGCCGACAACCGAAAAGTAAAGCGGCCTACTGAATTTTCAATCACTTCGACCTGCAGCGCCCATGATTTGCGCGTAATCCCACGATTTCGCCGGTTAAGCTTTCGCGCCCAGTGATGAGACAGGAAGCGAAATTCAGTATGGCAACTGTCGATAACCTATACTCTTTGAGGTCAAAGACCGCCTTTGGAGGATAACGATCCTCCAGCTTTTTAAAGCGGGCGATTTCGGATCCGTTCACTGTCGTATTGGTTCCAATACAGTCTCGTCGCTCCAAAGGGGAGAACTTGGATGTCAGTTACACATATCGCCAGTCAAGCCAATGATTGTATGGGGCTCGGTCAATCCACAATCGACGAACTCAAAGTGGGCCTGCGCGGTACGGTTTTACAACCGCACGATCCAGGGTATGACGATTCCCGCACGATATGGAACGCGATGATCGATAGTCGTCCCGGTCTGATTATCCGCTGTGCCGGCGTTGCCGACGTGATCGCCGCGGTTGACCTCGCGCGAACCAATAATCTCCTCGTTTCCGTCAGGGGCGGAGGCCACAACGTGTCGGGTAATGCGGTGTGTGACGGCGGATTGATGATCGATCTGTCGCCCATGAAGAGTATCCACATCAATGTAGCGGCGCGAACTGCCCGGGCCGAAGGCGGTGCCACATGGAAAGAATACGATCGCGAGACACAGACCTTCGGTTTGGCCAGCACAGGCGGGGCGGTTTCGCGCACCGGTATTGGCGGGCTCACACTTGGCGGCGGATGGGGCTGGCTCGGCGGAATGTACGGTCTTGCCTGCGATAATTTGCTGTCCGCCGACCTTGTCACCGCGAACGGACAAGTAGTGACGGCCAGTGCAGATGAAAATGAAGATCTTTTTTGGGGGCTGCGCGGCGGTGGCGGGAACTTCGGCGTTGTGACCTCGTTTGAATATGCGCTGCATCCTGTCGGAGAGGTGCTGGCCGGAAGGTTGGTTTATCCTCTGGCGTCGGCGCGCGAAGTACTCGCCTTCTACGACGAATTCACATCCTCATGCCCCGATGAGTTGGTATCCTTGGCCGCATTTTTAACGATGGATGAGCAGCCCGTAGTCGGGATAACGGTATGCTATTTGGGCGGAGTGCAAGAGGGGGAACGCCTTTTGCAGCCGCTGAGGGAGTTTGGTTCACCTATATTAGACGACATCGGTCGCACGACATACGTAGCATTTCAACAGGCGTTTGATGCCGTATTTCCGGAAGGCTATCAGAATTATTGGAAGTCAAACTTCCTCAAGGACCTCGGTGCCGGCGGAATTGACGTGATTCTTGATTATGTTTCGCGACTCCCCACTCCGGAATCGATCGTAATGATCGAGCAAATTGGCAACGGGGTCCGCCGCGTAGGTAAGGACGAGACTGCCTTCAACCATCGGGACGCGCGTTATTGTCTTCTTTTATGCGCTATGTCGCCTGATCCTGCTGCTAAAGAGTCGATAGTAACGTGGACACGGGATTTCTGGACGGCGATGGAACCGTTCACGACCGACTCTGTCTACGTCAACTACCTGGGAGCGGAGGAGGATGAAGGAGACGATCGAGTAATCGCTGCCTATGGACCGGAGAAGTACCAACGGCTGGTCGCGCTGAAGAACAAATACGATCCGACCAACCTGTTCCAGCTCAATCAGAACATCAAGCCGACCGCAAGCTAGCGCGACGATTCAGTCACAAATTTAATCCATTAGTTCAACTCCGGCACTCATTACGTGCTCGAAGCGTGTCACGGTCGTCGTCGACCGCCTATGACACCTGCTTTTGCCGAACCGAACGTATCTCCTTCTTGAGCTTGGCGCCATTGAGGTTTTCGCCTGAGTACTCGATGGATAGGCTTTGTTCGCCCTATACTCTCATGCTGCCTTTTCCTGCCGTAAGCGCAATGTAATGAATACTCAGACCGAACTGAGCTTTGAAGTTGAAGGTGAGGCCGCGGGCGACACAATCGTCTTCGTCCACGGCTGGCCGGACGATGCCAACCTCTGGCGCCTGCAAGTCGCGGCACTCAAGCGAAAATTCCGCTGCGTGAGCGTCATTCTGCCGAACTTCGGGGCGACGGCAGATCTTTCCGGCGGCTGTGATTTCGCGACCCTGGTCGACAAGCTCGCGCGGACGATCGAGCGCGTTCGAGTGGACGCAACACCCGTTGCACTCGTGACCCACGACTGGGGCGCTTACCTCGGCTACATGTATGAAAAAAAATACCCGGAACGGGTACGGAAGATGGTGGCCCTCGACATCGGCGGTCACGTCAAGCCGGCGTCCGCGAGAGACGTCTTAATGATGGCCGGATACCAATGGATTTTGATCGGTTGCTGGGTGGTAGGTGGCATCGTCCCGCGGCTGGGTAACTGGTTGACGAGAAAGTTCGCCGCCCTTCTACGCGTCCCTCGGCTGCAAGCGGGTCGTGTGCGTTCCCGGTGCAACTATCCCTACTTCTACCTGTGGCGTGGCATTCTGCTGCCGTCGGCGCGCCGGAAGTTGCTCGGTTATTACAAGCCAGCTTGTCCGGTCCTGTTTATTTACGGTGGCAACAAACCCCTGATGTTTCATTCCGATCGCTGGCTCGAAATCCTTGATGCGACCTCCGGGCGCAGCGAATGTATCGCCGGCGGCGCGCACTGGTTCATGGAGACCCATCCTGAGGAGATCAATGCCTTGATCGACGAGTGGCTCGGGTGAACGGAAAGGTTAAATTGTTCTTTCCCTTGTTTTCCTAGCGCCGATAGTTGGCGTAAAGAAATTCGACCTGCTGACAGCTTCTGGAGTCGCGGAAGGTGTCGAACCATTGCGCAAGCTCGTTCCCGGCCCGTTCGCGTGGATAATCCGGCTTATCGAAAACTAGAATCAGCTTTATATATTCTATATATTTTTATATTTATCAATCAATTATAATTAATACTTAATGGGTTATTGAATTCTAGGAACCGATCGCCAATAGCCCCAGCTCGGATCCGGGTGTGGACGCGGTCCACGGACGAACGGCCCACCTCAACCACGATACCGCCGCATACCGCCCAGAGGCCGATCGGCGAATTCCGTCTGACGAAA
>JAYYZW010000062.1:0-23617 GCA_036339995.1 Pseudomonadota bacterium | reverse complement strand
GTAATATGCATAGCGACTGCCCACCACTTTCATCGTATTTGAAATGCTGTCGGTTTCGATGCTGCTGACAATGAAATGGATGTAATTGGACATGAGGCAATAGGCGTGAACGTCAACGCCATACCAGCGCGACTTCTCACGCCACAGATCAAGATACGTCAAGAAATCGTCCGGCTCTCGAAAACAGCGCTGACGGTTATTACCACGTTGGACGAGGCGGTAGGGCATCCCGGGCAGGTAATTCCTTTTTCTTCGGGGCATCGCAAATCCTTCTGCGATTGGGCAAGGCAGTTAAGCTTAAACGAGACGCGGGGTATTTTCAATTTGGTTAATTTTTAATCCCTCCGTCACCTTTTACGCCGGTGAGGGTTGCGATCCTTGGCATAGATCAAGCGCCTGGTTTTGACGCACCTGTGCCCGGCTCCTCTCTTGCGTTCCGGGCTCGGCTGAATGCGAGACTGAGACTCGACCTTTGCATGATCAAGCAGAGGCAGCCCACGATGATGCACACTATCATCTGCCAACCGTGTACGAAGAACGCATACGTAACGGCGACGGATTCGTCGACGATGAATAGATAGACGAGGGCTTGTCGCGTAATGTAATGAAAAGATCCGACACCGCCAGGCGTTGGGATCGCGATGCCAATTGCTCCAAGAAACAAGAGAGTCATTGCATCGGGCGGCGACACGTCGTAGGTTCCGGCGACGTCGAACATGAGCAAGGGCAAGTAGGTCAGTAGAAAATACGTGAACCACATGGCAATCGTGCTGAAGACGAGCGCCAAACGGCGCGGCGAGCGCAACACGGTGGCAAGACCATCTCTGAACGCACGCCAGATTGGTCGCAGTCGATCATTCCAATAGCGCCTCAGGCGGGCGTCTTGAGGGCGGCAGGCGGTCCAATAGATGAACGCGATCGAAAAGGTGATGCCAAAGATGACGCCAACCATTAGCGACAGAGGCCCCTGGTTGAGACCGATTAGAATCGGGTCGATGAAATATTTTTGGATAACCCCAAGTTGATCGAACAGCAGGTAGAAGGAGATCATCAGTCCCAGGACCAATACGAGTGCATCGAGTATGCGCTCGACGACGACCGTCCCGAATACGGCAGCAAACGACAGTTCTTCATGGGCGGCGACGTCGGCGCTACGTACTACCTCACCCAGACGCGGCACGGCATAATTGATCATATAGCCGATCATGGTGGCGTAGAACGTCGTCTTCAGCGGAACTTGGGTACGATCGATGTTCGAGGCATGGCGCGGCAGTGCTTCGAGCAATATCTTCCAGCGCCAGGCACGCAACACGTGGCCCAGAATCGTCACGATAAGAAGCGGTATGAGCCAACCGTAGTTTGCCGCGCGTAAGGCCTCCACGATCTCAGGCAACTCGGCGCCGCGAAGCGCCAGATAGACCAATATTCCGGCCAGCGCAAAGGCGCCAACTTGGATCGCCAAGTGTTTATAGGACAAATAACGCCTCAAATTCACGTAATCGAAAGTTGCGCGGTGGGTTGGCTCGCGCCGATTGGGTCCTTGTGCCAATTTTTACGCCGTACCGCGGGGGACGAATAGGAAAAGTAAAGGTACGGATTCCTAATCCCCAAGACATCCGCTTGGCGTGTCTTTCCATTTACTGGCGAGGGAGTGAGTCGAGTGCGACCGCTTCCCCGTTTCTTCCCCTGGGAAGGTGCAGGCAGCTATTGCGAAACCGCGAACCGATGGTGCGCGCGATCAGCAACAAGCACAACTCGGAGGGACAGCCGGGCGATACTGTGCGGTTGTTGCTAAATCTGCGGCGGTGGTCACCAAAGCTTCAGCGCGGACCTCTTTCGATTGCGATTGCTGATCTTCAAATGTTTGATTTTGGGAAATAAGGCCGCCAACAATTCGGAAACGATGCGTTCCGATATTCGAATTAATTTCGATCGTGTCGTCGTTGATCACACCCCAATCGCGATATTCGATATCGTCGCAGTATACTTTCACCGACTGTGGGTCCGGCAATTGCGTCACTTTCCAGCTCGTAGGTGCTCCCCGGTGCGTAGCGGTGGCTGCATAGGTGCAGATATGAAGCGTTCCATCACTGGATTCGTTCCGGGCTTCAGCTATCCCCAGGTTCGGGTAATCGACACCCTCTACGGTGGGCAAATGGAATTGCGTTTCCCGAGGACCTGTGTAGACGTTCGTCCATGCGCCACACTCCCCAATTTCGCTCAAGATCAGTAATGAATTGAGTTGACCTCGCGGATGGGGTTCATCCGATCCAAACGACCATGCGAAACGATCATCGTCCTTAGCAAAGAAGTCGGGGCCAAATTCTTGCTCCGCGACGGCCTTGAACCGCGCTTCCGTCGTAGCGTCGCCGACCTCGCGAGCAAGCATTAGCGCCATGCTCAACCAGCGCGGATCATCGATCGGCTGAACCAAGGTGTTCGTGCGCGCGTTCCATCCCAGCTTGCTGACCCCGGCTTCATACAGTTCCAAGCCGAAGTCCGGCGCCTGCGGATATAGATAAAACAACGGCGCGAGCATGCCATAGCCGCTCAACTTGTCCGGCAGCGAATAGGCATATTGCTCCAGCGGGTCATAGTAAAACGCGAATGATGCGAGATTACCGCGCCCGTCGCGGGTGACGAAATGCTTTTTGGCGAATTCGATCCATTGGTCGTAAACCCAATGTGACGATCTTCCGAAGAGCTTGTCGTAGAGTTGCAGGCTCAAGCCCGCGGCACTTAAGCAATACGGCCAAATCTTGGTATTTTCGCAATGCGCACCTTGCGGTCGCTCCGACCACTGGTCTTCTATAAATTCCGTAATGCTGTGATGGGTCCACTCAAATAATCGGTCGTTGTAACCAGTCATCTTGAATGGTTTTTCCCACTTGTCATCACCGGATACGTAGACATAGGTGCCGAGCAGCAGATTAAAGAATCCGCGGAAAAATAAATTGCCGTCCGCTCCGATCGGATCCGGCTGAAGCCCCCAGGGTTCGACACCGTTTGCCGTCCATCCCGGCGGATCGTAGCGCCCGCGCAAATGCTCGGGCATCCAGACCAACCACTCCGGTGGATAGTTGCCCTGGTTGGGATCGTGCCCAATCAGCGTGAGCCAATCGACCGCCGCCCAATAGGTCGTATATCGACCCACCAGCTCGTCCGCAATTCGAACGTAGACTTCGCGCCAGGCGGGCGTCTGATCCGCCATCAAAGGCAGTGCATAAGACGTCTCCGATAAATCGAATCGCGGGAACGAGCACATCGGGGCGGTGCTGGTACGGTCCCACCACGGCAGCGGATCACCGTTGCTGCTCCAATCATCTTGTGTCGTGGCTTTATCCCATATGAAACGAAGCCAACCTTGCGCCCGCTTGTTGAGCCCCGAACTTCTGCTCATTCGACCTCTCTCGGGGTGGGCACGTCGACTACGATTTTATAATTCTCGAACCTGCCTTCGGGATTCGCGCCGCGACCAACCTGCCAGATCAACAGCTTCTCGCGCTGCGCGACAGCGCCCGTCCATGCCGGATCAAGCGTTCGGACCGCATGCTCGCGTGTTATTAAGTTCGCTACTTTTGCGTCTGGATCGTGCACTGTGTAAGCGTCGGGCATGACCTGCGAGCGCCCTTTACGCCCCGGCATGAACGCTATCGTCAGTTCGTAAAACCACACGACAACCGCCGCCTGCCCCTGCACCTCGATTTCACCCGACGCCAGCCCATCGACGATTTGCCCGATCGCATCTACCGCAATGAAGATTCGGGCGCCCTGCGATGCCGTTATGAACGTTATGCTGCATTCCCGGTTTGATGCGCTGCCGGCGTGAGATGATATACGTCGATTTTCAATTACAAAACTTCGTGCGACACCGTCTTTAGTGCCTATCACGATGGTCATGTCTCGCGCTAGCTGTGAACGCAACCGCTGGTTGGTGCGACTCGCGACCGCAAGCAGTACACCCATCGCCCAAAGCACGAAGCGAAATGTCATGATCTGTATCCGCCGATGTTTCGAATGTCAGTACACATTGGTCAAGTGCCCAACCCATGAAGCAACGGCGATCGAGTGATTCGCATCGCTGAACGATACCCGCGGCCCAGGTCAAAGAAAGTAAATGACTATACCGCTCCGAATCGACGCGCACAATGCATTACAAGCTGGATGCCAGGCGTCATGCTTGAGTCATATCGCGTCTGCTGAGAGAAAGGGATCGACGCAATAACGCTTGTTTATTTTTTCCCCCTATGGGACGCCTACGTTTCGCTCCAGCATCAAAATCGATTGATAGCAATTTGTTGAATCGAAGAGGTCTTATCGAGCCTCGGACTTCCCCTGCTGGTAGAAAGGGCCCGCCTCGATTTTCTCGATTCTGCTGGCGGGGAAAGGTCACTGGACTTTCGGTGTCGTTGCGGATTAAAGTCTCGGCAAATCCACCTAACTCGCGGTTTGATGAGCTCACTCATCATGCAGCCAGACAGGAGCCGTACCGATGTCTTCGACAGCACCCCTGCAAACCGAAAAAAGCCATATTCCAAGCATCGAGGAACTGGGGTTCGACCCTGCCGAGCTGAGACGGAAATATGATGCCGAGCGCGACAAAAGGACGCGTTCGGATGGCAACGAGCAGTACCGGGAAGTCGTCGGCGATCTGCGAAGTATCGTTGATGACCCTTACATTGAATCGAAACTGGTGCGGGACGCAATCGAGGAAGACATCGAAGTCGCCGTGATCGGCGGGGGATTCGGTGGTCTCCTCATCAGCGCGCGTCTGCTGGAGGCAGGGATCACCAATTTCCGTATCATCGAAAAGGCGGGCGATTTTGGTGGCACCTGGTATTGGAATCGATACCCGGGCGTGCAATGCGATATCGAGTCTTACGTGTACCTGCCTCTTCTGGAAGAAGTTGGATACATCCCGAAAGAAAAATATTCCTTCGGTCCAGAGATCTTCGAACATGCCAAACGCATCGGAAGCCATTTCGATCTTTACCCCCGCGCGTGCTTCCAGACCCAGGTAAGAGATCTCCGTTGGAACGACGAGGATGGCCGCTGGATCGTTCGGACCGACCGCGATGATGTCTTCCGGGCGCGATTCGTGGTGATGTCGAGCGGGCCTCTTAATCGGCCGAAGCTGCCCGGTATCCCCGGTGTCGAATCATTCAAGGGACACATGTTCCATACGAGCCGGTGGGATTACGAATACACCGGCGGTGATACAAGTGGAAACCTGCACAAACTGAGCGACAAACGGGTCGCCGTGATCGGCACGGGAGCGACCGCGATTCAAAGCGTTCCTCACGTCGGCAAGGCCGCCAAGCACCTCTACGTGTTCCAACGCACGCCATCCGCAATCGACGAGCGTGGTAACAAACCGACCGATCCGGAATGGGTCAAGACGCTCGGCCCGGGTTGGCAGGCGGACCGCAACCATAACTTCGTGTCTATTCTGTGCGGGATACAACAGGAAGAAGATCTCGTGAACGATGGCTGGACGGAGTTGTTCAAATCGCTCGGTAAGCTGCTGTCGGATTCGGATGATTCGGATGTGTCGATGGAAGACATGGGGCTGTTGGCCGAGATCGCGGATTACCAGAAAATGAACAGGACTCGCGCGCGTGTGGACAATACGGTGAACGACCCCGCGATCGCCGACGCGCTGAAACCGTGGTACCGACCGTGGTGCAAGAGACCCACGTTCAACGACGAATTCCTGCCGACATTTAATCGGCCGAACGTCACCTTGGTCGATACGGACGGCCGGGGCGTCGAGCGCATCACTGAAACCGGTATGGTCGTCAACGGTGTCGAGTATGAAGTGGACTGCCTGATTTTTGCCACCGGGTTCGAAGTGGGTACGGCATACACCCGGCAGGCGGAATTCGAGGTATTTGGCCGTGACGGTGCGTCACTCACTGACCATTGGGCAGAAGGCATGAAGACCTATCACGGGTTTTACAGCCACGGATTTCCAAATTGCTTCCACATGGGACTGACGCAAACGGGGCTTGCACCCAATTTCACCTACATGCTCGATGGCCAGGCGCGACACATTACGCAGGTGATACGAGACGTGGATGCACGCAATGCGAAATCTTTCGAAGCGACGGCCGAAGCCGAGGCCGACTGGGTGGCAGCCGTGCTCGCGCCAGACATGATGTCCGAGTACCTGAGTCAATGCACGCCGGGTTACTACAACAATGAGGGTAAGGCCGGTCACGGCGAAGGTTTCCTGCAGGGTCACTACGGTGAGGGAGCGATAGCGTTTTATTCGTTATTGAAGGCCTGGCGGGAGCAGGGCGACATGGCGGGGCTAATCGTCGAGTAGAGGATTGAACCGAGCGCGGACGACTTGCTTTGAAAGCGCTGGTATGTGATGCCTTTGGGCCACTCGAACAGCTGAGTTACCGGGACTTCCCCGATCCCGTCCCAGGACCCGGAGAGATATTGATCGGCGTCAAGGCCATCGGTATTAATTTTGCCGATTCCTTGGTCGTCGAAGGTCGCTACCAGGTCAAACCGTCCGTCCCTTTCATACCAGGCTCCGAGGTCGGCGGTGACATTAAGACCCTGGGTGAGAATGTTGAAGGACTACAAGTTGGGGATCGCGTATTCGGATATAGCGATAATTTCGGCGCCTTTGACGAAAACATTGTACTACCTGTAAGTTCGACCAAACCGCTGCCTGACTTCATGTCCTATGAAGAAGGCGCGGCCGGCGGCACCGGTACGGCGGCGGTCCAGATCGGAAAGGCCATCGGCGCCCACGTGATCGCGGTGTGCTCGAGTGAAGAAAAAATGGCGTTCGCCCATTCTCAGGGTGCTGATGAGTGCATCAATTACACGCATGAAGAATTACGCCAGGCCATCAAGGCCCGCACGGGTGGTCGTGGTGCGGACGTCGTATACGACACGGTTGGCGGTGACGACTTCGACGCCTGTTCGCGTGCCATGGCCTGGGATGGCCGGCTGCTGGTAGTCGGTTTAGGTCCTGCTCCAGTTACGTGGACACCTTAGAATGGGCGCGACGTCGCGCTGGGAGGTGTCATAATGAAAACGACTAATTGGGAAGAGGTGTCGGCGATTTCTGAAGCGCCAGGTTTAATCGTTGAGGCCCGGCAACTCACCATGGGGTGGCACGCAAACGAATTTGCACGGTTCACCGCCCGGCGCCGTCCTTGGCGTCAATGGCGTTTCCCTGACCAGTTAGCATGTCCATCGAACGAGCTAGTAGGGAGAGGTAATAGATTATGAAGATTGGATTTTTTGCCATCGGTCCGGGATTAGCAGCCGATCCGGACGTGATCTCGTTAATCGCCAAGACTTGCGAAGATTGCGGTTACCACTCGCTCTGGGCTCCCGAACACATCGTCTTGCTTGACCAATATTCTTCGAAATATCCGTATGCGCAAGACGGGCGATTGCCGTTTCCGACCATGGAAGTCGATATACTCGATCCGTTTTTGGCGCTGAGCTTCGCAGCGGCGGTCACCAAGAAAATTAGATTGGGCACAGGCATTTGCTTGTTGCCGGAACGTCAGCCGCTGACCACAGCCAAGGCAGTCGCGAGCATCGATAAACTCTCCGGTGGCCGCTTCGATTTCGGCGTAGGTATTGGCTGGCTCAAGGAGGAATTCCAAGCTCTCGAGATACCATGGGCAAAACGGGCACAGCGTACGCGTGACTATCTCATGGCGATGAAAAGCCTGTGGACAGACGCGGAAAGTCAGTACGACGGCGAATTTTGTCAATTTCAACCCGTACGCTCGTTCCCGAAACCGGTTCAAAAACCGTATCCGCCGATCATTTTCGGTGGTGAAAGCGAACCCGCTTTAAGGCGCGTTGGCGAGGTGGGGGACGGCTGGTGGGGCGTCAACGTAACCGTCGAAAGCGCCAAAGACCATCTGGCGCAGATCAAAAACTTCGCCGAAAGTGCCGGACGCGACGCCAGTGCGTTGACGTATGCCGTGACGACCGGGATCGGCGTGCCCGTGAGTCTGGATGAGGTGGCGCAATTTGCCGAGATAGGCGTCGACCAGGTGATCATTGGCTTACTTGCCGCCAGCGCGGACGAATACAAACAGGGCATCGAGCAGATTGCCAACGAACTCATCGTACCGCTCGCGAACTCGTAAACGAAAAAGGCGTCGAGAAATGGGGAAAAGGGAACGCGTTGAAAATAAGGTGGTCGGTGACGACTGAGGTCCATTAACGAAATTAGTTGTCATCGGCCTCTCTATTTCCGTGAGACGTAATACCCTAACTTGACAGTATCCTGTCCGCGGTTTTCTCAGAGTGGCCACACCCAAAGGATCATCGGTACGCCGACGGCCAGCACTAGGATCTCCAGGGGGAGGCCCATGCGCCAGTAATCCCCGAAGCGATAACCGCCTGGACCCATGATCAGGGTGTTGTTCTTGTGACCGATCGGGGTCAGAAAGGCGCAGCTTGCCGATACTGCGACCCCCATGAGGAACGCATCGGGATTGACCCCGAGACTATCGGCAATGTTCAGGCCGATGGGCGCCGCGATTACCGCCGTCGCTACGTTATTCATGACGTCCGACAGGAACATCGTCACCACCATCAGGATCACCAGCACGGCTGCAGGGGACAGATTCACGGCCGCGTCGACGATGGTCTCGGCGATCAGCGTCGTCCCCCCGCTGGTTTCAAGCGCTACCCCGATGGGAATCAGGGAAGCCAGCAGCACGATCACGGACCACTGCACGGATTCGTAGAGCTGGCGCACAGGAATGATGCCGGTGAGTAACATCAGTGCCACCGCACAACCAAACGCAATCGGCAGATTCACCACACCGATGCCGGCAAGCACGACGGCCGCCGCGAATATTCCCACCGCCAGCCAGATCTTCTGACGCTGGATCACCGGCAAGTCCCGTTGCGCCAGCGGCAGGCAACCCATGCGGTTGGCGATGTCGTTTAATTGTTCGCCCTGGCCGAGTAGCAAGAGGATGTCGCCGGCCCGTATCTTCAGATGCCGAACACGTTCGGTGAAACGTTTGCCTTGACGCGACACGCCCAGCAGCGTGACGCCGCGACGGGTCAGAAGTCTCAGGGAATGCGCGGAGCGGCCGTCGATTCGGGCGCCTTCACGAACCACCACTTCCAGCAACGTCGAGTCCCCGGGACCGAACATGCCGCCTTTCTCACTCTTTTTTCTAGCGTATTCGAGGTGCAGCGCACCGACGATCCCCTCGATACCTTCCGGTGTCGCCTTGAGGACGAGCACGTCGCCTTTGCGAATCTCCACCCACCGGGCCAGCCCGGGCATACGCTCGCCACGGCGCACCAGCCCGATGATGTCGACATCGTTTTTTTCCGAAATTTCATCCAGATCGCGCACCTTTTTGCCGATCGCCGAAGACCCTTCCGGCACACGGACCTCCGCCACGAAATCCTGGAGTTCGAACAGTTCCCGGGCCGAATCGTGCTTGCCGCGGGCCACGGGTATGAACCGCCAGCCAATCAGCGCGACGTAAAACACGCCGACCACCGCAACCACCAGGCCGACGGGGGTGAAGTCGAACATGTGATAGGGCTCGCCCAGCGCAGAGCCACGGATCTCCGAGATCACGATGTTGGGCGGGGTTCCGATCAGCGTGATCATGCCGCCCAGAATCGACGCGAAGGACAAGGGCATGAGACTCAGCGCGGGACTGCGTTGGGCCTTGGCCGCGGCCTGCACGTCCAGTGGCATGAGTAGCGCCAGAGCCGCGACGTTGTTCATGATGGCGGATAAGGCTGCGGCGAACCCCGACATGATGCCGATGTGGGCGCCAAGTTTTCGTGAAGCATCTATCAGATGCCGCGCCAGCAGATCGATCACGCCGGAATTCGACAGGCCCTGGCTGAGAATGAGTACCAGCGCGATGACCACCACGGCCGGGTGACCGAAACCCGTAAACGCCTGGCCCGACGGTACTGCGCCGGCGACTACGGCGATCAACAGTGCCGAAAATGCGACCAGGTCATAGCGCCAGCGTCCCCAGATCAGGAACACGAACAGGAAAAACAGCACGGCAAAGAGGATGGTTTGGTCTGCGGTCAGTTCCGTCATGCTATCTACCTCAAAGGCCAAATCACCTCGGCGCGTAATCAGCTATGTCCGGCGTTGCAAGCCCGACCGCGAAAATGTCTCCATGATCGTCGAATAAGGCGACATTAACTTGCCCACCTCGTCGTTTTCAACGCTTTGGCTAAGTGGCCGTCTCAGCGCGGCGTGATATTCACTGGCAACCCGTAGCGCGTTTTCAAGGTCACGACCGCCTGGGGGACGATCGGATGACCCGCCAACGGGCGCGCGCGGAAGCGCTGCAACAATTGTGCAAGTACTAGCTGGACTTCGAGCATCGCCATGCCGGCCCCAATGCAGGCACGCGGTCCGGCAGCAAACGGCAGGTAACTATAAGAATGTCGCGACTCTGTTCGATTGGCGTCAAAGCGATCCGGATCGAAACGTTCCGCATCGGGCCAGTAATCACGGTGCCGGTGCAGCGCATATATGGTGATCGCGATATAGGCATCACGTGGAATGCGGTATCCGCCGAACTCGGTTTCTTCGGTACAGCGTCGTGCGATGCCCCATACCGGCGGATATAAACGCATGCTTTCCTGCACCACCTGTTTCAAATACGGTAACTGCGGGAGATCACCACTTGCGGCAGCTCGGCCGCCCAATACGCGGGTAAGTTCCTCGCACAGACGCGCTTCCACATCCGGTTGTTGCGCAAGAAGGTAAAACGTCCAGGTCAAGGCCGTGGCGGAAGTTTCATGGCCTGCGAGCATGAGGGTGATGATTTCGTCGCGAATCTGCGCCTCGCTCATCCCTTCGCCCGTTTCTTCGTCGCGCGCCGCCAGCAGGCGGTCAACGATGTCGTTCCCTGAACCATCCCCCTCACGATGCATCGCCACCAGGCCGTCGACGATCTCTTCAAGACGCCGTTTGATGCGCAAAAACCGCCGATTACTCGGCAGGGGCAGCCATGGGTACAAGGTCATGAACGCGCTGAACTGTAGCGGATGCTGATTGATGACTGCGAGGATATTCACCATCTCGTCGGCGATGTCGTCGATATCCGCACCGAACAGCGTACGGACTACGACCTGGAAGGTGATGCGACTCATGTCACGATCGAGCCATACGACTTCATCGGCACGTTTGCCTACCCATTGTGTTGCAAGATGGGCAGTCAACTCATTAATCGTAGTATCGAACGCATTGATAGTGCGACTGGAAAACACCGGTTGCATCAAGCGACGCTGGCGCGTCCAGTCTGGCCCGTCGTTGGTCACCAGGCCATTACCCAGGGTACGCGCGATCACGCGGTAATCGATCGTGTTCTTGGTGTACTTGGGATATGCCTGGGTGAGGATTTGGCGTACGTAATCCGGGTGATTGATGGAAAATACCGGGAAAAATCCTCTGAATCGCACCACGTCTCCATATTCTCGCGTGAGCCCCAGCAAGAATTCGGGCGGACTCTGGCTGAACATGCGGAATAGACCGCGTAATCGTGGCCCGGGCGGAAGCGGCAGCTCGGTGGTACTCGAGGACTTTGTTACAAGCATCGCTTTGCTATAGTTGCTGAACCGAAATTCGCGCGCGAGGATCGCTGACGGGAGAACTTGAACCTCTCGCGCTTTCCGCGCGATCTTTCCTCTACAGGTAATCCAATCGGATTGAGAGTTGGTTCATCGTATCAGGCGGCCTGGTTCTCGCATACAGAAGATCGCCATTGTGAACGGTCCAGGCCGTGCCATCGGCGTATAACAACGAGGAAATTCGATGCAAAAGTCAGAATTTTATAGTGATGCGCGTGACGATCTGACCGGCCCACTGGCGGGCGTGCGTGTCGTCGAGGCAACGACGACATGGGCCGGCCCAATGGCCGGGTGCATGCTCGCCGACTTCGGCGCAACCGTTATCAAGGTTGAGCATCCGGCCGGTGAAGTGATTCGTCGGCTTCCGCCGACCTTGCCGGACAGCTACTTATTCCTCGGTAATGAAATGGTCAATCGGAACAAGCAGAACATAACCGTCGACCTGCACAAACCCGAAGGCGTCGAAATCTTCCTAAAGCTTGGCGAGACGGCCGATATTGTCATCGAAAATTTTCGCCCCGGCACGATGGCTTCGTGGGGGGTAGGCTACGAGGACGTCAAGCGCAGAAACCCGGCCGTCGTATATGTATCTATAAGTGGGTTTGGTCAATTCGGACCGTTGTCAGAACGGGTTGGCTACGATCCAATCGCACAGTTTTATTCCGGATGGGCGGCGCAAAACGGGGAAATCGAAGGTCTTCCAGTCAAGGCGGGTACGTTCTTGTGTGACGATCTGGCCGGTGTGCATGGCGCCATTTCGGCGCTTGCTGCGCTCCACCACGCCAAGGAGACCGGCGAAGGCCAGCACGTCGATGTCGCGCTCGTCGATGCGATTCAATTCCAGAGTGACGGCTATTTGACCGCCGGTGCATTGGGCATGCCACTGCAGCGCTGGGGTAGCCAATTTGCCATCGCCGCGCCAGTCAATCGGTACGCCTGCACGGACGGTTACGTCTATGCGGGAGTCCTCCTGGACACCCACTGGCAGCGACTCGCAGACATCATGGAGCGCCCGGATCTCAAGACGGACGAACGTTACGCGACGAATCTTGCGCGTGTTCAGCCGGGTAACCGCGAGGACGTCGACGGTTTTCTTAGCGACTGGTGTGCGGCACGATCTACCGCTTCGGTGGAGTCCATATTTGAGACCGCGGGAATACCCGCGACACGAGTAAACACTTTCACGGAGGTCGCCGAGAAATCCCATACCAGCGCACGCGATATGTTGCAGGCTACCGAGCTGTCCGACGGGTCCGTCGTCCCGTTGACCGGTCCGGCCGCGAAATTTTCGAGAACGCCGACGCGCATACGATCCGCGGCACCGCCTCTGAGCAAGCACACCAGTAAGATTCTCCTGGAACTGGGCTACGGTGAATCGGAGATTTACGCGCTTTCGGAAAAGCACATCGTCTAGGCGCAAGGCGAAAACCGATCCCGATACTCTTTAGGCGGTGCTCGTGTCACGACGCCACCTGCGTTGAGCGCGGCGAACGCCGGCGCGCGGGCACCGCGATTGCCGGGGCACGGGTGAACCACCCGGTAGTCTTCGGACAAACCACGGCGTATTGTATGCTGCGGCCGGCGGTACCCACTCAAACGTTCGGTTAGGGAAAGCCGTTATACTTCCTGTTCGCAATGCACTGGCCTGCTCGAAACGCAGGAACAATAAAAGAGATCTCACCCATGGGACGAACTCGGGAAACCGTCGAGGTAGCCTCCGAACGACTTGCTCGGTTGATCGAAGACGAGCAACGCACGAAACCCAAGGCCGCCAAGGACGGCGATGTTTTGCCAACCGTCGACGCGATCACGTGCGAATGGCTGACGGACGTATTGTGCGGTAAGGCTAACGGTACGGAAGTAATCGACTTCGAGATCACTCTAGTCAGTGCCGGTACACACGCTCGGCATCGTCTGCAAGTGACCTACAATCAAGAAGCTGACGGGACGAATCTGCCGACCTCGCTCTTCACTAAAACGCTGCCGACGGTGGAGAATCGCATGATGGTTGGCATCACGGGCCATGCCCGCACAGAGGGCGGGTTTTACACACAGTTGCGCCCCGAACTCGAACTTGAGATTCCCAGCTGTTACCACTCTACGGTGGACCGCGAATCTTGCGCCGCTATTCATATACTCGAAGACTTGGTGGCAACAAAGGGCGCGACGTTTACGAACTACGAGACCTATGTCACGCGTGAGATGGCGGAAGACATGGTCGATCTCCTTGCGGGTCTTCACGGCCATTTCTACAACGACCCCAGATTCGAGAACGCATTCAAATGGGTTGCCCCTTTTACCCGATGGTTCATGGGGGGAGTTACCAAACTCCGCGTCGACCGCTCCACCGAGTTGGCACTGACGCAAGCCGCAGACCACATTCCCCAACGCCTGCTCGCTAGACGCGACGATATCTGGCCGGCGACGCTGAACGCGTTGAAGTTACATGATGAACAACCGGAGACGTTCTTGCATTCCGACGTTCACATCGGTAACTGGTATCAAACGAACAAGGGCCGGATGGGGTTGTGCGATTGGCAGTGCGCTGGTCGCGGGCATTGGTCCCGGGATCTGGCGTACGCGATCTCCGGGGCACTGCGCATTGAAGATCGACGCACATGGGAGAAAGAATTAGTGCGGCGTTATCTGTTCCGTCTGGAAGAAGTATCCGGTCAGTCATTTGATTACGAAGAGGCGTGGATGTTCTATCGGCAGCAAATGTTTCATGCGCTGTTGAATTGGACACCGACGCTTTGTCCTTCGGAGCATATACCGGCCACAATGCAGACCGAAGAAATGTCACTCACCATGATCGAACGCATGACCGCGGCGATCGACGACCTTGATTCGATTGATAGCTTTAAGGCTTTGTGATCTCTTCGTTCTCGCGGATCCGACCGGCACTCGCTAATGGATGAATGCGAGAGGACTAAGTCGAGACAAACGATGACGTGGAGAAATGTAATGCCCAGTCTCTACAACGCAGCATTAGAAATTGATCGCAGCTTCGATCGTCCGATCGATCGGGAGATCTTCGAGACCGACAATCTGCCGGCGTCCCGCGTTCGTACGTGCTTGATGCTCGGGAGGCCAGAGTCGTGATCTCGCGGTCATGGATGTTCGTGCCGGGCGACAGCGAGAAGAAACTCGGCAAAGGGGCATCGCTCGGTGCTGACGTGCTCATACTCGACCTGGAGGACTCGGTCGTCGACTCGCGCAAGGCACGCGCCCGGGAAATGGTCTGCGAGTACTTACAAAACGCCGACCGCTCGATCAGCCAACTGTGGGTGAGAATGAATCCGCTCGACACTCCGCATGCGCTACTGGACCTTGCCGGCGTAATGCAGGGCGGGCCCGACGGATTGTTCCTGCCGAAGGCCGGACACGCACGGGACGCCGATTTGCTCGGCAACTATCTCGACGCGCTCGAGACTGAGCATGGCATCGAACGCGGAGCGACGAAGATCCTCTCACTTGCCACGGAAACGCCAACTGCGATGCTCAACATCAGCAGCTATACCGAGGTCAATCCGCGGCTGACGGCAGTGTCCTGGGGCGCGGAGGACCTGAGCGCCGCGATCGGGGCATCGACCAACCGTGACGAGGAGGGCAACCTGACTTCGCCGTATATTCTCGCGCGCACCCTGTGCCTGATGGCGGCCTACGCCGCCGGCGTGCAGGCAGTGGATACGGCGTTCACGGATTTCAAGGACGAGGTGGGGCTGCGCTTGAACTGCAACGAGGCGCGGCGGGACGGCTTCCTCGGCAAGATCGCGATCCATCCGGCGCAGATCACGCCGATTAACGACGCGTTCATGCCGAGCCAGGCGGAAATAGAACACGCGCGCGCCGTGGTCGAACTGTTCGCGCAGAATCTTGACGAGGGGACTTTGAGTCTTGACGGTCAGATGCTCGACAAACCACATCTCACCCAAGCGGAGCGCGTACTCGCCCTCGCCGCGCAATTCGGTGCGTGACATGGGCCTGCTGCACGGATTGTTTCCCCACTCGGGACTAAGTCGATGAGTCAGATCAGCAGCGGTATCGATCTCCGTTCGGAATTATTCATTAAAAACCGTGAGCATTACTCGCGCTTGTTGGATACGCTGCGGGAGCGCACCTCGCAGGCGATGGCGGGTGGCCACGAAAAGTTGCGTGATCGTCATCACCAACGCGGCAAGATCCTCGCGCGCGATCGCATCGACCGGCTGGTCGATCCCGCGACTCCCTTCCTTGAACTATCGACGCTTGCAGCTTGGGGTCAATACGGCAATGAAGTTCCGAGCGCCGGAATCGTAACGGGGATTGGCATCGTCTCCGGCACGCCTTGCGTGGTGATTGCGAACGACGCGACCGTCAAGGGCGGTTCGTTCTTTCACGAAACCGTCAAGAAGCACGTACGCGCTCAGGAAATTGCCGGACAGAATCGTCTGCCCTGCATCTATCTGGTCGATTGCGGCGGAGGCTATTTGCCGGAACAGGACCGCGTGTTTCCCGACCGCGATCACTTTGGCAATGGCTTTTGGCGCCAATGTCGAATGTCCGCGGCAGGCCTGCCCCAAATCTCCGCTGTCTTCGGCGGCTGCACGGCGGGTGGCGCGTATATTCCCGCCTTGTCAGATCAAGTGGTCATGGTGGAAGGCAATGCGCGGATCCACCTCGGCGGCCCGTCGATCGTCAAGATAGCGATCAATGAAGAGGCCGATGGCGAGACCCTCGGCGGCGCGGAGATGCACACGCGTGTTTCGGGCGTCTCGGATCATCTCGCGCGCGACGAACCCCACGCCATAGCGATGGTCCGGGATATGGTCGCCGATCTGAACATGGGACGGCGCCTGGAGTCCGAGTCGTCCCCGCGGCCGCCGCTTTGCGATCCGGAGGAACTCACCGGCGTTATCAGCCACGATCGCCGCATCCCATACGACGTGAGAGAGATCATCGCGCGTCTTGTCGACGCGAGCGCGTTTCAGGAATTCAAGCCTGAATGGGGCGAGACCCTGGTATGTGGTACGGCAAAGATCCACGGTCATGCGGTCGGCATCCTCGGCAACAACGGCGCGCTCTTTTCACAATCGTCATTAAAAGGAGCGCATTTCATTACGCTTTGCGATCAGCGCGACATTCCGCTGCTGTATCTGCACAACATAACCGGCTACATGGTCGGCACGGAGGCGGAGCGGAATGGTATTTCCAAAGACAGCGCGAAGATGGTCTACGCGACGTCAATCGCGGAGGTCCCGAAGCTGTCGGTAATCGTTGGCGGCTCCTACGGCGCGGGTAATTACGGTATGTGCGGACGCGGTTTCCGGCCGCATTTCATGTTCGCCTGGCCGAGTGCCGAGATCGCGACGATGTCCGCCGATATTGCCTCCAACGTGATGCTCGAACTGCGCCGCACCAACCTCAAGTTGCCACCACCGGTAGCGGACGAGTTGGCCGAGATCGAGCAAGGCGTGCGCGACCAGTACGCCGAACAGAGCGATCCTTACTATGCGACCTCGCGTCTTTGGGACGACGGGCTCATCGAGCCCGGTCAGACCCGCGACATTCTCGGCCTGTGCCTGGCGATCGTGACATCGGTGCCCGAATTCCACCGGCGGACCCCGGTCTATCGGATGTAGATCCGAGCTATGCTTTTCAACAAGGTCCTCATTGCCAATCGGGGTGAAATCGCCGTCCGGCTGATCCGCGCCTGCGAACGCCTCGGCCTGCATTCAATCGCGATTTTCTCTGACGTCGACGCCGATGCGCCCTACGTGGAACTCGCCGACGAGGCGGTCAATATCGGTCCGCCGGAAGCGGCTGCGAGCTACCTCGACGGTGAACGGGTAATCGCTGCCGCGTTACGTACTGGGGCCGCGGCAATCCATCCCGGTTACGGCTTTCTGGCCGAGAATGCAGCCTTCGCGCGCCGCTGTATTAATGCAGGGTTGGTGTTCGTCGGACCCTCGCCGGATCTCATTGCCTCGATGGGCGCCAAGATCGAGGCGAAACGGATCGCCACGGACGCGGGTGTCGCTTGCGTGCCCGGGTATCACGCCGAAGAGCAGAGCGACGAGACCTTACTCCGTGAAGCAGAGAAGATCGGAACACCGCTGCTGGTCAAGGCGAGCGCCGGCGGCGGCGGTCGCGGTATTCGCCGGGTCGAGGACCTCAAGGCCCTGCCGGACGCGCTGCGGATGGCCCGCAATGAGGCACAAACGGCTTTCGGCGATCCTTCCGTGCTGCTCGAACGTTTCATCGAAGCGCCGCGTCATATCGAAGTCCAGATACTGGCGGACAAGCATGGCAATGTGCGGCACCTCTATGAGCGCGATTGTTCGATTCAGCGCAATTACCAGAAGATCATCGAAGAGGCGCCGGCACCGAATCTCAAGCCCGAATTGCGTGCGCGGATACTTGCGGACGCCGTCAAGCTGGCCGCCGCAATCGATTACGACAACGTCGGGACGGTTGAATTCATAGTCGACGCTGCGGAAGACCAGGCGTATTTCCTGGAGATGAATACGCGTCTGCAGGTGGAACACCCGGTCACGGAATTCATTACCGGCATCGATCTAGTGGAGTGGCAACTCCGGATCGCCGGCGATGAAAAACTGTCGTTCGAGCAGGCAGACGTCGCCTGCGATGGCTGGGCCATCGAAGCGCGCGTCGCGGCCGAGAACCCGGCGGCAAGCTATCGGCCGGAAACCGGCACGATCAGTTCCTATGTTGAACCGCAGAGCCCCGATCTTCGCATCGACAGCGGCATCCGGTGCGGCAGCAAAGTGACGCCCTACTATGATTCCATGCTGGCCAAGGTGATTGCCAAAGGCGCCGATCGCGAATCGGCGATCCGCTCTTTAAGACATGGATTGTCACGGTTCCGGATCGCCGGCGTCGGCGTCAACATTGGATTCCTGCAGGACGTTTTGCAGCTTGCGGAGTTCCGAAGCGGTCGCCACCTCACGAATTGTCTGGAACGGGCTTTTCCCAAGGGTTGGGAATCGCGACCGATTACGAATGCGGACCTTGCGCTCGCCGTGCTTGCTCGCCATATTCGCGGCGAATTCGATGGGTGTCGCTCGCCGTGGTCGGCGCTCGGAGCGTGGCGCATCGGCGAAAAAGCCGGACGCAGCGGCGCGGGTTTTTACTATGTTCAAGATGCAGCCGAGACCTTCGGTATCACAAAGGTGTTAGGGCGGGGCGGTACGTATACCGTCGAGCGTGACGGAGAAACCGTGATCGAGGTACGGCAGGCGGCCTGGAAAGACGGATGCCTGATCTATATGAGTCGGGATCAAAAGTATCTCGTTGACGTGTCGGTTGATGGTGCGCGTGTGTGTCTCCATCGGGCTGCGGGTAGTTCAACGTTCGACGTCCTCAGCGCCGAAGACGTGCTGTTGAATAACCCTTCAGAAACCGCCGCCGGCGGCAATTCGATCCTTGCGCCGACGCCCGGGCTGATCGCCGAGGTGCTCGTCTCGCCCGGGCAGCCTGTCGAAGCCGGTCAGCCGGTGATCGTCTTGGAGGCCATGAAGCTGCTCCAACAACTCTGTGCGCCGCTGACCGGCGTCATGGATACCATTCGTTATCAACGCGGCGATACCGTCGACGGCGGGGATTGTCTCGCGACGATTGAACCGGCAGAGGCGGGCGACGCAGCACAGGTACGCGCCGATGATTGACAAGAGTATTTATCTCAACGAACACCACGACATGTTTCGCGATCAGATTCGGCGTTTCATCGACGCAGAGGTTCGGCCGAACGGCGACCAGTGGGAACTGGACGGCATGACGCCGAGGAGCGTGCTTAAGCAGATGGGCGAACTCGGCATGCTTGGGATTCGTTATCCCGAGAAGTACGGCGGATCCGACCTCGACACGCTAGCGACCATCGTGCTCGCGGAAGAACTCGGCCGCTCGACCTACGGTGGCTTCGCCATCACGGTGCTGGTGCATACGGACATGGCCTCCCCGCACCTGGCCAATTCGGGGACGGAGTCCCAGCAGCAGAAATACATGCCGCGGATCATCGCCGGCGAGCTGATTACTGCCGTTGCCGTTACCGAGGCCGATGCCGGATCCGACGTCGCCGGCATCCGTACCCGGGCGGTCAAGGACGGCGACCATTGGGTTCTCAACGGCACGAAGATGTTTATCACCAACGGCGTGCACGCCGATCTATATTTCGTCGCCGTTAAGACCGATCAGTCGGTCAGGGGATCGCACGGCATCACGATGTTCATGGTCGAAGCGGGCACCGAAGGTTTCAGCGTGGGACGCGCGCTCGATAAGATGGGTTGGCGCAGTTCCGATACCGCCGAACTGATATTCGAAGATTGCCGGGTACCGGAGGAGAAAGTCCTCGGCGGTATCAATAAGGGCTTTTACTCGATCATGCAGAACTTCCAGAACGAACGGCTGGTCGTCGGCGCGATGGCGATGGGCGAGGCGCAGCAGGCTCTCGATATCACGCTGCAATACGTTCGCGAGCGCAAGGCCTTCGGCGGCGTCCTGTGGGACAAGCAGGTCATCCGCCAGCGTCTGGCGCAACGCCAGACCGAAGTCGCCGCGGCACGCCAACTGCTATACCACACCGCCTGGCTGGACGCGCAGGGCCTCGAGTGTGTCCAGGAGGTCTCGATGGTCAAAGCCCTGTGCGGTGAACTGGTCAATCACCTGCTGTACGACTGCCAGCAGTTTCACGGCGGCAGCGGTTACCTGCGCGAAACCACTATCGAGCGAATGGTGCGCGACGCTCGCGTGGAATCCGTAGGCGGCGGTGCCACCGAGGTGATGCTGGACGAGGTGGCGAAGCGACTCTGACGGGCACCGATCGAAATGAAACTGACAGCGGCGGTTAGAGAAACCAAAGAATACGGGCAGGTGCCGAAAAATTCGTAATTCGCACAAGGACTAGAGTAATGAAATTCGGATTACGCTACTGCAACACAGGCCCCTACGTCGATCCCGTCACTGCGATTGAACTCGTACAGGCGGGCGAGGCGGCCGGATTTGACTCCGCCTGGACGGTCGAACATACCGTCGTGCCCGCGGGATACGCTTCGGCTTATCCGTATTCGGACAGCGGCAAGATGGCGGGCGGGGTGGACGACTTTCCGCTGCCCGATCCTCTGATCTGGATGGCCTACGTTGCAAGCAGCACCACAACCATCAAGCTCGCTACCGGTATCCTGATTCTGCCGCAACATAATCCAGTGGTCGTCGCCAAGCAGGTCGCGTCACTCGATGTTTTAAGTGGTGGCCGCGTTTTGTTCGGCGTAGGTGTGGGATGGCTGAAGGAAGAGTTTGAGGCACTCGGTGCGCCTTTCGATCGCCGGGGCCAACGTACTGACGAGTACATCGAAGCGATACGGGCATTGTGGACACAGGAAAAACCGACCTATAAAGGCGAGTTCGTGAATTTCGAGAATGCCTACTGCCGACCGCAACCACGCCAGGCCTCGATCCCCATCATTATTGGCGGACATTCGAAGGCCGCTGCCAGACGGGCAGGTCGCTTAGCCGATGGTTATTTTCCCGCGCGTGAAGCGCCAGCGGACCTGATAGAAGAGGCGCGCGCTGCGGCAGTTGCGCATGGCCGTGATCCGGCAGCAGTCGAATTCACAGCAAGCATGCCGAGCGATCCCGAACTGCTATCCGACTACGCCCGCTTGGGCGTGCACCGCGTGTTGGTGCCCGTCACGACGGTGACCGGTCTCGACAGTGGTATAAAAAATCCCGATGACGTCCTTCAATGGAAGGATACGATTGAACGATTCGCTGATCTGTAGATCAGCAGTGAGACCGGAGTAAGTTCCCGCCTTCTACGAACCGCGAGGCTTTGGCAGGATCGCGAACAGCACTAGTGCGCAGGCGGCGATAAGAACGCAGTAAAAAAAGGCGAGATGATAATCGCCGTGAACGTCGCGGAGGTATCCGGCGAGAGCAGGACCCCACGCGCCCAATATTCCGCCACCGGCAAATATGAACCCGCCGATCGTCCCCGCGTGGGCCGGCCCAAACAAGTCGCCCACAAGTGCCGGGAAGAGGGTTGCAATGCCGCCGTAGAAAAACCCGAAGGCCGCGGCGCCTACGTAGAGCGTGGTTACGCTCTCGGCGTTGAGAAACAGGACGTAGGCCAGGACCTGGGAGGCCAACGCAAAAACCATCATGGCCTTGCGGCCGATTCGATCCGACACTGTGCCAAGAGAAACGCTCCCAATGAGCGCGAATAGACCCATGATGCTGAACGTCATCGCGCCGGCAATGTCGGACAAGCCGATGTCCTGTGCGAAACCCGCGATGTGCACGAACGGTATTGTGGTGGTGAGCATTCCGACCGCGAACGCCACCAGGAACACCCAGAACGATAATGTCGCAGCCGCCTCACGTAACGTCCAGCCAGTCGTATCATCGAGTGAGCCAACGATTGCGTCTTGCGCCGGCGCGCCGTCGCCGTCTGGCAATAACTCCATCCGTTTCGGATCGCTCACCATGAAACGGGCAACGACGCTTATTAGGACAAGCATGCCCGCTCCCAGCGTCAGCATGGCGGTGCGCCAATCCGTGAGGTTGATGAGGAGCGAGGTAAACACCGGCACGGCGAGGATCCCGCAACTCGCGCCGCAAGAAGCGACGCCCAAGGCGAGTCCGCGCTTACGCTGAAACCAGCGAACCACGGTCACGTTGCAGGGAATGTAGGCTGTGCTCATACCGAGCGCGGCCACGATGCCGTACCAAAAGAAGAGCTGCCACTGTGACGACATCTGGCTCGTCGCCATAATTCCTACCCCCAGCAAGACGCCGCCGAGACCCACGACCCGACGTGGTCCGAGTGAATCGGTGAGCTTTCCACTGAGTAGGCTGAACGTCGTGTACACGACGGTATAAAAAGAAAACGCTCCGCCCAGGCTCGCGCGCTGCCAACCCAGTTCATCCACCATGACAGGGACAAAGATGCCGAACGAATACTGCACGCCGTAGGTGAGGAAGAGCACCACGAAGGCGCAACCGGTAACTATCCAACCATAGAAAAGAGGTTTCATAGACTGACGTGAATCTAGTGAACACCTACAAATATTCTTACATTAAAAAGCTCAGTGATACCTGCAACTCACTTAATCTCCCGATATACTGATCCGATTCATTCGATTTATCATTAGGCGATTGGGGCATACGAATCGAAGGCATGGTCTTCACAGGCTAAATGCATAACCAATTTGCTGTCGCTACAGGGGGCACGCGCGGTGTGGGACGAAAGGAAACTGATGCTAGCGGAGGACTTTCAAATGTACGTCGAAACAGAAATTCTCACTCAATCACCCAACCCGGATTACAAAATGCCGGGGACCTAACCTGGCATCGCCTTAGGGCGTTCCGAGGCGTGCTTTTAGGGAACGTCAATGGCCGCTTCTGGCCGCGAGCCGTCATCCTCGGTTAACACTCCACTTAAAGCTGCTCGATGACCGTTTACGAGAGCATTGCAGACGTAACATTTAGCAGTGCTGCGCTACCGCGATCAGGCCGCTGACGATCCTATGCGGGTACTCCGTGCGCCACCCGTTCGGGGCAAGCGTCGATTGAAACCGGCTACGCCCGCAGCGTTGGCCGCCCTCGCGTTCGACGTTTTGGTCCGCAACGGGATGGCTTAGACATCGGTGAAGCGACTAGCGACGCCCGCGGGTTGGGCACGAAAACAGCAAGGAGTTTGTCTGAACCCGTGTCGAGCAGTAAATTGGACCGCAATTGTATCGGGTCCGCACACAGAAACCGCGGTGACCTGGGCGCGCAAGGCGAATTTGACGAATTCGAGCCAAGCAAACAAGCAGAGGACCATCCCATGTCGATTAAAACGCTGCTCGATATGCTGACGATCGCCTGGAATGAACAGGACGTCGATACGATCCTTTCGCTGTTTGCCGAAGACGGCACCTATCACGAGCCTACCGGGCCAGAGAATCTGGGCCGAAGTCACACCGGCCATGCCGCCATTCGCGCGGCGCTAGAA
>JAYYZW010000061.1:0-11736 GCA_036339995.1 Pseudomonadota bacterium | reverse complement strand
CGCACGGAGTTTGGCTTCAAGCAGATACGCACTCTGCCACCGCGAGGATACGCCTCATTTCGCGCAACACCGGCTTTTCGATCAGCTTGCCGTCGACGACGACCAGCCCGGTATCGGCCTCTGCGAACGCCTTGAGGATCTTTCTCGCGTGCGCGATTCTAGCCTCGTCCGGTGTGAACACGCCGTTCAACACGGGGATCTGTTTCGGATGGATCGCGCCCTTCCCGCTGAATCCCAGGTTTAAAGCGAGATCGGCCTCACGCTCCATGCCCGCGAGATCATCGAGGTCGAGATAGGGGACGTCAATCGCGTCGATGCCCGCGCTCGCCGCCGCGTGGACCACGCGCGAGCGCGCGTAAAGCAGCGGCTCCCATTGATTACTGCACCGAAGCTCGGCCGCCATATCCACACCGCCGAAAAACAAGGCGTCGATGCGCGGGCTGCAAGCCGCGATCGCGTGGGCGGCTTCAAGGCCGGCATTGGTTTCAATGATGACGTGAAGGCGGGTGGTATGACCCTGCTCGCTCAAGAGGTCGTCAAGCCACACGACCTCGTCCGGCGATATCACCTTGGGCAACATCAGCGCCGGCGGTGGATTTTCTGTCGCGAGGACTGCCTGCACGTCGGCCACGCCGAAGCCGGTACGGAGACAGTTGATGCGAACAATGCGTTCGACCCCGTCGTCCGTCTGTGGGGTTTCGAACAGAGCGAGCCCCTTGGCACGTGCCTCGTCCTTGTCCTTCGGGGCAATGCCGTCCTCTAGCTCCACACAGACGATGTCGGCGCCGGATGCCAGCGCCTTCGGGAACATTTTCGGATTCAACCCAGGAGCGAATATGAAACTTCGCCGCGGCCGCACAGCCCGATCTGTCGTCGTGGTCATGAATAGCCTTCGTTTAAGCAACCTCTGAATAAGTCATGGTGCGTCTGAATTGTTCATACAATTGTGCAGATCAAGGCACGAATCGCGGGCAAAAGCGGGGACTATTGGCAAGGTTCGTAAACTGTTTTTATAGTATGTCCGTTCAATCCTATCCGGAGCGGAACCGGGGTACCTTGATCGAAAAGAATTCGCACTCAAGCTGGTGCCATCGCGCTTCTAGCCGCGTGATCGAATACGAGACGTACCTGTTCTTCGCTTACGCCAGGAAACCAATCCACGAAATTGGCGATATCCGCACCGTCCTCAAGATTTTCAAATAACGCTGAAACCGGGACTCGGGTGCCACGGAACACCTAGGCGCCACTAACTCGCAGCGGATTTCGTTCAACAGCGTCACAAGTGTCCCAATCGATCATGGAAATAGTTTACTACCGAATGTTCTTAGGCACCTAACAGTTAACTAGACAGAATCATTAAATAGGGTAATAGGCAGAATCTGTCTAACGTCATATTTAGTCATTCTGTATAGCACATGACATTGGAATCAATCTTAGCGCCTCCCCATCGCCGATTCACACGCTAACGCGAGCAAAGCGATTCCAATCCATGGATTTAGCTGGTCGTAATAGGTAGAAATATGCAGTTTTCGAAACGGCGGATTGAGTAGATCGTCGATGCTAAACGGATCTTTTTCGTAAACCTGGTCAATGAAAAATTAATTTCGAGCAATACCAGGTATCAGACCCACGTCACCCGATTCAAGCCGTCTTAGCTTCCTCCAAGCCCAGCTCTTCCGCCATCTCATCGCGCATCACGAATTTTTGAATCTTCCCCGTCACCGTCATCGGAAACTCGTCGACGAAACGGATGTAGGCCGGCACTTTGTAATGCGCGATCTGCCCCTTGCAGAACTCCCGAATCTCGTCTTCGCTCGATGATTCCCCTTCGCGTAGTTTGATCCACGCGGCGACCGTCTCGCCAAAGCGATCGTCCGGCACGCCAAACACAGCGACGTCCTGCACCTTGGGGTGGCGGTAAAGGTATTCCTCGATCTCGCGGGGGGATACGTTTTCTCCGCCGCGGATGATCATATCTTTCACCCGGCCGACGATGTTGCAGTAACCCTCGGCGTCGATTACCGCGAGATCGCCCGTGTGCATCCAACCGGCGGAATCGATCGTGTCCGCGGTTTTTTCCGCTTCATTCCAATAGCCGCGCATGACACTGTAGCCGCGCGTGCACAGCTCGCCGCGCTCGCCGCGCGGCACTACGCGGCCGTTCTCGTCGATAATTTTGACCTGCACGTGGGGATGGATGCGCCCGACCGTAGAGACCCGTTTCTCCAGTGGGTCGTCGGTGCTGCTCTGGAAACTGACCGGGCTCGTTTCCGTCATGCCGTATGCAATAGTCACTTGCTCCATATGCATCTCCATTTGCACCCGCTTCATTACTTCGACAGGGCAGGGCGCACCCGCCATGATGCCGGTGCGCAGGGTGGAGAAGTCCGTATTCGCGAACGCGGCGTGATCGAGTTCAGCGATGAACATGGTCGGCACGCCGTGCAGCGCCGTGCAGTGCTCAGCCTCGACCGCCGCCAGGACGTCGCCGGGTTCGAAACCTTCGCCCGGGAACACCATTGCGGCGCCGTGGGTGGCGCAGGTTAGTGCACCCATCACCATGCCGAAGCAGTGGTATAGGGGGACCGGGATACACAGGCGATCCTGCTCATTGAACCGCATGGCCTGGCCGACGAAGTAGGCGTTGTTGACGATATTCAAGTGCGTCAGAGTCGCGCCCTTGGGCGTACCCGTCGTGCCGCTGGTGAACTGGATGTTGATGCGGTCATCGGGGTCGAGCGTAGGCTCTATTTCGTGGAGCTTTGAACGATCACCGTCGTTTGCGCCGGCCGCCACGTCCTCGAAGCGAACCATGCCGGGAATGGCTTCGGACGCGGTGCAGATGACGCTTTTCAGATGCGGGAATCGTTTGGCTTTTAGTGCGCCGGGCTTTGCCTTGTCGAGTTCGGGCGCGAGATCGCGCACCATTCGGACGTAGTCGCTGGTCTTGAATTGATCGGCGATGACGACGGCCTTGCATTCGACCTGGTTCAGCGCGAATTCGAGCTCCGCGACGCGGTAGGCGGGATTGATGTTGACCAGGATCAATCCGGCCTTGGCCGTGGCAAACTGGGTCAACACCCATTCGATTCGGTTGGGCGACCAGATCCCGATCCGATCGCCCGGTTCGAGCCCGAGCGCTAGCAATCCCGCCGCAAATTGGTCGGCGGCATCTTTGAGTTCGCGGTAGCTCATGCGCAGGTTCTGGTGGCGCACGATGACGGCGTCGCGATCGCCCCAGCGATCCGCCGCCTGGTCCAGTACCTGTCCCACGGTCGAAAAGAGCAGGGGCTTGGTACTCGTGCCGCAGATGTAGCTCAAGGTGTCACCCGTCATGGGAATGCCTCACTTGAGTTCCTAATTGTCTTTACTGATCGAGTTTGCGGCGGACGCTGTCGACTTTGTCCGCCATGGTCTGCGTGCGATCGGTGCGCGTGCCGACCTTCAAGGTGGTAAACACGCGCGGCACGCCCATTTCGTGAACGCGTTCGTGGCATTGTTTGACGACACGGAACACCGCGTCCCAGTCGCCCTGGATCACGGTCCCGTAAGGGTGCAGTTCCGATTCCAATCCCGCCCCCTCGATCAGGCGTTCGCATTCGGCAATGTATTCGGACACCGACACGCCGACTCCGATCGGCACCACGCACAGATCCACCATAACATTCATTGCATCACCTCGAGCTGATCAGAAATCGAGATTCTTGGGCGTGCGCGGGAAGGGGATGACGTCGCGGATATTCGACACCCCAGTCGCGAACATCAGAAACCGCTCGAAGCCGAGTCCGAAGCCCGCGTGCGGGGCGCTGCCGAAGCGCCGCGTGTCCAGGTACCACCAGTAATCGCGCTCCTCGAAGCCGAGTTCGCCGATGCGGGATTTGAGTTTGCCCAAACGCTCTTCACGCGCGCTACCGCCGACCAGCTCGCCGATGTGGGGTACCAGAAGATCCATCGCCGCGACGGTCTCGCCGTCGTCGTTCTGACGCATGTAAAACGCCTTGATATCCTTCGGCCAGTCGTAAATGAAGACCGGGCCCTTGAAATATTCCTCGGTCAGGAAGCGCTCATGTTCAGACTGCAGATCCGCGCCCCATTCGGGTTTGAATTCGAAGTCCTTGCCCGATGCCTTGAGAATGTCGATGGCGTCGGCGTAGGAGAGGCGAGTAAATTCGCTCGAGAGCACCTGATCCAGACGCGCCTCCAGCGTCTTGTCGACGAAGCGGCTGAACAGGCCGAGATCTGCGCGGCAATCCTCGCGCACGAATCGGATCAACTCGCGCACCATGTCCTCGGCGAGCTGCATATCGTCGAAGATATCGGCGAAAGCGATCTCAGGCTCGATCATCCAGAACTCGGCCATGTGGCGGCTGGTGTTGGAATTCTCGGATCGGAAAGTCGGCCCGAAAGTGTAGACCTTGGTCAGCGCGAGACAATAGGTCTCGACCGAAAGCTGCCCGGAAACCGTGAGGTGAGCTTCTTTGCCGAAGAAATCGTCTTCGATCTTGAGGCCAGCCGGTGCGGTCGATGTGCGGTAGGGATCGAGTGCCGTTACCCGGAACATCTCGCCCGCGCCCTCGCAGTCCGAGCCCGTGATGATCGGGGTATGCACGTGGTGAAAGCCGCGATCCTGGAAGAACTGGTGAATCGCGAAAGACAGCCGCGAGCGGATCCGCGCCATCGCGCCGTACTTGTTGGTACGCGCGCGCAGGTGCGCAATGCCCCGCAGGAACTCGTCGCTGTGGCGTTTCTTCTGCAGTGGGAAATCCTCGCTGCACTCCCCGACGATGGTCATACGCCGCGCCTTGAGTTCCCAGCGCTGACCCTTGCCGGGCGATTCGACCAACTCCCCCTCGACGGCCAGGGCCGTCCCTGTAGCGACGCGCTCGAGCTCTGCAAAGCCTTCGGTATCCGGTTCTACGATGATTTGCAGGTTCGCGAGACAGCTGCCGTCATTCAACTCGACGAAGGCGAAATCCTTGGACTCGCGCTTGGTCCTTACCCAGCCCGAGATCCGTGCCCGCGGCATCGGGTCTGCTGCGTCGATCAGCTCGGCACACGGGGTACGTTGGTCGAATGGCACATGCTCCATTAGTTGTCCTCGGGCTCGTAGCTCAGGTTAGGCGCAAGCCAGCGCTCGGTTTCCGCCACGCTCATGCCCTTCCGAGCGGCGTAGTCGACGATCTGGTCGCGCCCGATCTTACCGACCCCGAAATACCGCGCCTGAGGGTGTGAAAAGTACCAACCGCAAACAGAGGCACCGGGGTCCATGGCGAAACTTTCGGTCAGACGGATGTCCACGCGGCGCTCGACGCCCAGCAACTCCCAGAGCAGACGCTTTTCCGTGTGATCGGGGCAGGCGGGGTAGCCCGGAGCCGGACGGATTCCGCGGTAGCGCTCCGCGATCAAGTCGTCCTTGCCGAGCGTCTCGTCGTGCGCGTAACCCCAGTACTCCCTGCGCACCCGATGATGAAGATGTTCTGCGAAGGCTTCGGCCAACCGGTCGGCGAGCGCCTTGGCCATGATCGAGGAATAGTCGTCGTGATCGGCTTCGTATGCTTCCACGAGTTTTTCGAGTCCCACGCCGGCTGTCACCGCGAAGGCACCCATGTAGTCGCGCACGGCCGTATCGCCGGGCGCCAGGAAATCGGCCAGCGCGAAATGGGGCTGCCCTTCGGGCTTGCGCTGCTGCTGGCGCAGGCTGTGAATGACGGTCAAGGTCGAACTGCGCGCCTCGTCGGCGAAGAGCGCGATATCTTCGGTGTTGACCGCGTTGGCCGGAAACAGACCGATCACGCCGCGTGCTTTCAGCAGGCGGCCTTCGACGATCTGCTCCAGCATGCGGGTCGCATCGAGATACAGTTGGCGCGCCTGCTCGCCGACCACGGCATCGTCGAGGATCCGGGGGTACTTGCCGGCCAGTTCCCAGGTCATGAAAAACGGCGTCCAATCGATGTAGGGCGCGATTTCGTCGAGCGGATAATCGTCGAAAACGTGGATGCCAGGTTCGACCGGCGTACGCGGTTCGTAATCCGCCCAGTCGGTCGCGAGCCGGTTTGCACGCGCATCGCGCAAACTCGTCAGCTTGAGGTCCCTGCGCCGATTCGCGTGGCGCTGCCTAACAGTCGCGTATTCGTCGGCGATCTTCGCGACGTAACCTACCTTGAGGCCGTGGCTCAAGAGGCTTGTTACGACGCGGACCGCGCGCGAAGCATCCTTGACGTGCACGGTGGGACCGGCATATCCCGGCGCAACCTTGACCGCGGTATGCGTGCGCGAAGTCGTCGCGCCGCCGATCAAAAGCGGTAGTTCCATGTCCCTTTTCTGCATTTCCTCCGCTACCAGCACCATCTCCTCTAGCGACGGTGTGATCAAACCGCTCAAGCCGACGATGTCGGCCTTCTCGCGCAGTGCCGTATCGAGAATGTCCTTCATCGGCACCATGACGCCGAGGTCGATGACCTCGAAATTATTGCACTGAAGCACGACGCCCACGATGTTCTTGCCGATGTCGTGGACGTCACCCTTGACCGTGGCCATCACGACCTTGGCCGCCGCGCGGGATTCGCCGCTCGCCCGCTTCTGCTCTTCGATGAAGTGGATGAGATGTGCAACAGCCTTCTTCATGACGCGGGCGCTCTTGACAACCTGCGGCAGGAACATCTTGCCCGACCCGAACAAATCCCCGACCACGCCCATACCGTCCATCAACGGGCCTTCGATCACCTGCAGCGGATGATCGTATTGCTGCCGTGCTTCTTCCGCGTCGTCGACGATGAAATCCGCGATCCCGCGGACCAATGCCTGACTGATGCGTTCTTCGACGCTCTCTTCGCGCCATGCAAGATCCTTTGAGGTGTCCCGCACGCGGCCCTCGCCCTTGACGTCACGTGCGAAATCGATCAATCGATCCGTGGCGCTCTCGTCGCGATGAAACAGGACGTCTTCCGTGTGTTGCAGCAGCGACGGTGCGATTTCCTGGTAGATACCGAGCTGTCCCGCGTTGACGATGGCCATGTCGAGGCCGGCCTGGATCCCGTGGTACAGAAAGGCCGCATGCATCGCTTCGCGCACCGGATTGTTGCCGCGAAAGGAAAACGAGACGTTGCTCAATCCGCCGCTGACCAAGGCGTGCGGCAGATGCTTCTTAATGAGCGCGGTCGCCTTGAAGAAGGTTTTCGCATAGTCGTTATGCTCCGGCATGCCTGTCGCCACGGTCAAGATGTTCGGATCGAAGATGATGTCCTCGGGCGGAAAGCCGACCTCGCTTGTCAGGATGCGGTACGAGCGCTCACAGATGGCGAACTTGCGCTCGGTCGTATCCGCCTGGCCGTCCTCGTCGAAGGCCATGACGACAACTGCGGCACCGAAGCGACGCACCTGCCGCGCTTGTTTGACGAATTTCGCCTCGCCCTCCTTCAAGCTGATCGAATTGACCACGCCCTTGCCCTGGATGCACTTGAGGCCGGCCTCGATGACTTCCCACTTGGAGGAATCAACCATCACGGGCACGCGGCTGATGTCGGGATCGGTGGCGGCGATGCTCAGGAAACGGTGCATTAATTGCACCGAATCGAGCATGCCCTCGTCCATGTTCACGTCGATGATTTGCGCGCCGTTTTCGACTTGCTGGCGAGCGACTTCAATGGCGGCTTCGAGATCGTCGTCCTTAATCAGACGTGAGAACTTGGGCGACCCCGAGACGTTGGTGCGTTCGCCGATATTGATGAAGCCCCTCTCGGGGGTGAGATTGAGCGGCTCGAGCCCGCTCAGCCGGCAATAGCGCGGGACCGAGGCTATCTTTCTCGGCGGCAGATCTCGCACGGCTTCCGCGATCGCGCGGATGTGTTCGGGCGTCGTACCGCAGCATCCGCCGACGATGTTGACCAGTCCGCTCGCGGCGAAATCGCCAATGATCCCCGCCATGTATTCGGCCGTCTCGTCGTATTCGCCGAATTCGTTGGGTAGGCCGGCATTCGGGTGGACACAGACTCGGGTATCGGCGCGGCGTGCGAGTTCTTCGAGATAGGGACGCAGATCCTGGGCGCCGAGTGCGCAGTTCAGGCCTACTGCGATCGGCTGCGCGTGGCGGATGGAGTTCCAAAAGGCTTCGGTCGTCTGGCCGCTCAGCGTGCGTCCGCTGCGATCGGTGATCGTGCCGGACACAATCAACGGCAGCTCGATGCCGCGCGCTTCCAGGCATTCGCGAACGGCATAGATCGCCGCCTTGGCATTCAAGGTATCGAATACGGTTTCGATCATGAGCAAGTCTACACCGCCTTCGAGCAAGCCCTCGGTCGCTTCACGATAGGCGTGGCGCAGGCTATCGAAATCGATGTTGCGAAAGCCCGGATCGTTGACGTCGGGCGACACCGAAGCGGTTCGGTTGGTCGGACCAAGCACGCCTGCGACACACCGGGGACCGTCGCCCCCGGCGGAGAGAAAATCGTCGATCGCGTCTCTTGCAATTTTCGCCGCCGCTACGTTCAACTCACGCGTAATGTCCTCGAAGCCATAATCGGCCTGTGAGATTCGGGTGGAATTAAACGTGTTGGTCTCGATAATATCGGCGCCGCTGTTCAAGAACGAACGGTGGATCCCCTTGATCAGCTTGGGCTGGGTCAGGGTAAGCAGGTCGTTATTGCCTTTGACTTCGCGTGCGTGATCCGCGAACCGGCTACCGCGATAATCGGTTTCTTCAAGCCGGTGATTTTGGATCACGGTCCCCATCGCGCCGTCGAGAACGGCGATCCTGTGGTCGAGCAGCTCTGTCAGTTCCGAATGGCTCATCGGTATCCTGGGTGAATCAAGGCTAGCCGCTTACTTTAAACCGGGACGACAGTCTCGGCACTCAGGCGGGGAGAAGCTCCTGGCGCGGCATCGGCTTGAGACGGATCTTGCGTCGATGCCACATCAAAAGGCCGAGCAGGATCAAGACGAACACGAGGTGTATCGGCCATAAGCCGACGGTGGCGGACAGGATCTCCTTCTGCATCAGGGCGCGCCCGACGCCGAGCAGGTTGGTATAGGCAAAATAGCCGGACAGAGCAGTGATCAGTCCGAGATACCATCGCCCGCCGCGCATTCCTAGGCCTACTAGGAGCGCGAGTCCTGGACCCAAAAAAGTGCAGATCGGCAGGGCGAGGCGCCACTGAAGCTCGGTGAGGTACGGCGCGCCCTTGAGCCGCCACAACTCGCTGGTCAGGAGAAAGCCGATGTGTGCATTAAACTGTGTCGGCTTGCGATTCTCGACGCGCAGCGCGTAGCGCGAAAAATCGGTGATCACGAAATTGAGCTGCCCCGGCGTACCCGCATAGCTGCGACCGTCTTCAAAAACCGCGAAGCGATCACCGGATTTATCGCGCAGTTCGATGAAAGCCCGTTTGGAACGCAACGACCCGCTGTCGTCACCGCTCTGGCTGCGCACAAAGGCATCCTCGAGAAATTTCTCGTCTGCGGAAATGGATTCTGCGTAGAACACGCGCTTGCCGCCCGAAAGTTCCTTGAAGCGGCCTGCCTTGACTCCCGCAATGGTGGCTTCGCTCTCCGTCTGTTCCCTGAGTTCCTGCAGCGCCAACTCGACCCGCGGACCGATCACGAACGTGATGGATGCAACCAGCAGAGAAGCCACGCCCGCCAGCGAGAGCGCCGGGGTCAATAATTGCTGGTGGGTCACGCCCGCGGCGCGCATCGCGATCCATTCGGACCCCTGCTGCAGGCGCGTGATTGCGGCGTAGGTGCCGAGGAAAAGTCCGATGGGCACGATATCCTTGAGCGATACCAGCATCTTCAGCATGATGATACGGGTGATGTGTTGCGGTGCGACCTTGCCTTCGGCAGCCTCCCCGAGATAGGTGGCGAAGCGCGTAGAGATGTAGAGCACGAACAATCCGGCCATGATCATGGCGCTGATTTTCAGTGCTTCGAGAACGAAGTAGCGAGGCAGGATCATCGCTTTGCGATTGACCCCAACCTACGCGGGAAGGGGCCTGGCATTCGGTGACTCGCCGTCTCGTGGCTGACTGCCGTTCATGCCGACTCGGCGCGGCTCTCTTTCATGAGCAGATGCAGGTTCCTCAAATAAATGACGCTGTTCACGAGATGTCCCAAGATGAAAACCGGGTCCGTTCGGTATAGGGCATAGGCCAAGAGGGTCAGCGAACCTGCAATGCTGAAATACCAGAAGGTGATGGGGATGACGCTGCGCTGCATGCGTTCGCTCGTGATCCATTGGATCAGCCACCGGCACGAAAACAGGAATTGACCGAATAGACCGATCCCTATCCATATCTGTTCCATTGTCATGAACTCGATTCCTCGGAATTAGAAGGTCCAAAAGCACGCTGGTTCAGCCACATAACACCCATCAAGTCGACGATACCGACGCCAAGCCGGTTCCAGACACCGTATTTCGATTGCCCGTGAAGGCGCGGCCTGTGAGACACCGGCACTGATATGCTGCGCCCCCCGCCGCGGCGGATCAGGGCCGGCAGAAACCGGTGCATATGATTGAAACGGGGCAGGCGCATGAAGGCGGCGCGGCGGATGATCTTGAGTCCGCACCCGGTGTCGGGCGTGGCATCGGCAAGCAGTCGCGAACGAACGCCATTCGCGACGCGCGAGGACACGCGGCGCAGTAGATTGTCTCTCCGGGTGCGCCGGTCCCCGCAGACGAGATCAGGCGCACCGTTGGCAGGCGATTCTTCCACGAACCGGAGCAGGGCAGAAATATCCGCTGGATCGTTCTGGCCATCGCCGTCCAAGGTTATGATCCATTCTCCGTGCGCAGAGTCGACGCCGCTGCAGATCGCCGCGCTCTGACCACGGTTGTGTGTGTGTACGACGACCGAGATGTTGCCGCCGCTGCTTGTCTCCGCCGCTCGCAGCCGTTCTAGGGTACCGTCGTTGCTACCGTCGTCTATCGCAACGATTTCGTAACGCCCCGGGACTTTCATCACCGCATTTATCTCTTCTAAAAGCGATTCAACGTTGTCTCTCTCGTCGTAGAACGGAACCACGACGGAATAGACCGTTGATGCATGATTCGAGGGAATCGTCGTCTGGTTCATGGACAAATCCCGCCGGCTACGAGGGCGCCGGGTAACGGGCAGGGCGCATGGCGGCACGCATTGGATGCACCGCGCATTCTATCAGGCATCAATCATACCCACACGGAATGAATATTATGAGAGTAAGAGTACGCTTGCGCGCAACCCGGTTGAGGAGCCGCGCGCAAGCACGCTCCTACCGTGCCGTAGTGGAGGATGTCGGAGGCTACTTGCACGCGCATCGAAACTTGTTTCACAATGAAAGTGAGAAAAACCAATGGGCCACCGTTTATCAAAAATCTACACGCGCACGGGCGATGACGGCACGACCGGGCTTGGTGACGGCACCCGTATCTCCAAAACCGACGCCCGCCTGCGGGCAATCGGCGATATCGACGAACTGAATTGCTGCATCGGGCTTTTGATCGCCGACGGGGGTCGCGAGGACTTGGGTGCCACGCTGCTCGACATTCAACACGACCTGTTTGACCTTGGCGGCGAGTTGTCGATACCCGGCGGCGTTTTCATTGGAAAAGCGGCCGTGGCCAAGATCGAGGCCACGATCGATCACTACAACGAGGACCTTCCGCCCTTGAAGGAATTCGTTTTGCCGGGCGGTAGCCGGCAGGCCGCAAGCTGCCATCTCGCGCGCGCGGTGTGCCGACGCGCGGAGCGCAATATCCTTAACCTG
>JAYYZW010000060.1:0-35432 GCA_036339995.1 Pseudomonadota bacterium | reverse complement strand
CCGGCCGACCAAACACTGCTCCCGGCGCACATACGGATAATTTTGAGAAAGGGTCTGGTTTGAACAAAGGCTTATGTTACCGTTTCGCGGACGTGGAAGCGCGCGCGGGACCGAGGGTTTTGAGTATTTCCCTCGCGGACTTGAAATAGCGCGCATGAGCCCATAGTTTTTCAACACCACCTCTCAGCAAAAGGCGCGCCATGGCGATTGAAACAGCGAAAGAACAACGGGGATTCGAATCGGAAGTTCGCCAGATTCTTGATCTCGTTATCAATTCCCTCTACAGCAACAGTGAGATATTTCTGCGCGAACTGATCTCCAACGCGTCGGATGCCGCCGACACGCTACGCTTCGCGGCGCTTTCGGACGATGGTCTCTACGAGGGTGATTCCGAGCTCGCCGTCCAGATCGATTTCAGCGAGAAGCTCGGCACCGTCACCGTTCGGGACAACGGGATCGGCATGAGTAGAGACGACGCCATCGAAAACCTCGGAACGATCGCGAAATCCGGCACGAAGGCATTCTTCGGCGCCTTGAGTGGTGATGAACGAAAGGATTCACAACTAATTGGACAGTTCGGCGTGGGCTTTTATGCCTCGTTCATCGTCGCGGACAAGGTTGTCGTGACGTCGCGCAAAGCCGGTCTGTCAGAAGACGAAGGAGTGCGCTGGGAGAGCGACGGCAAAGGCGAATATACTGTCGAAACCGTGCGCCGCAAAAAGCGGGGCACGGAAGTCGTGCTCCATCTCAAAGACGACGCCAAGGAATTCGCCAGTGGTTTTCGTCTGCGCGAGTTATGCAAGCGGTATTCCGACCATATATCAGTTCCAGTGAGCATGCCCAAGGGCGATGAAGGCAAGGGCTACGAGGTCGTCAACCAGGCCACCGCGATGTGGCACCGCTCCAAGAAGGAAATCAGCAACGAGGAGTACAAGGAGTTCTACAAGCACGTTGCCCATGATTTCGAGGATCCCCTCGAATGGGTGCATTCGAAAGTCGAAGGCAAGCTCGAGTACACCACGCTCTTATACGTTCCCGCGCAATCCCCTTTTGATCTGTGGGATCGCGAGAGCAAACACGGCGTCAAACTCTACGTCCAGCGAGTGTTCATCATGGACGAAGCCGACGAACTCTTACCGCGTTACCTGCGATTCATCCGCGGCGTCATTGACAGCAACGATCTGCCGCTCAACGTATCGCGTGAGATGTTACAGCGGAACAAAACGCTGGACGCCATTCGCTCCGGCTCGGTCAAGAAAATTCTGGGCATGTTCGAGTCGCTCGCCAAGAGTGAGGACTACGCCCGGTTCTGGAAGGCATTCGGGCGGGTCGTAAAAGAGGGGGTCATCGAGGATGCGGCGAATCAGGAAAGAATTGCGAAGCTGTTGCGGTTTTCGAGCACCTATGAAGACAAACCGGAATCCGATGTCGCTCTGGAAGACTACGTCTCCAGGATGTCCGAGGAGCAGGATGCCATTTACTACATCGTCGCCGATGGCTTTGCGACCGCCAAGAACAGTCCGCACCTCGAATATTTCAGGGACAAGGGCACGGAAGTCCTGCTGATGCACGACCCGATCGACGAGTGGGTGGTCACCCATCTCAACGAGTTCGACGGCAAGCCTCTGAAATCGATCGTACACGGAGAGATCGAAGACGAACAGCCCGCCAACAGCGAGGCGGAAGAAACCGATGCGGCGGCGACCGAATTGATCAAGAAGGTCAAGCACGCGCTCGCCGACAAAGTAGAGAACGTTCGGAGCACTCTGCGGCTCACCTCATCGCCGGCCTGTCTCGTTTCGGCCGATGCCCAGATGAGCGCCAATCTGGAACGCTTGCTGAAGGCGTCGGGCCAAGACCTTAAGGGCGCCAAGCGAATTCTGGAACTCAATATCGAACACCCCATGGTACGAATGCTGCAGGATATGGACGACGAGCAGAAAATCGAGAAGTGGTCGAACATGCTGTTCGAGCAATCGGTGCTGGCCGAGGGCGGCAAGCTCGACGATCCGGCCGGTTTCGTGAAACGCATGAACGAAGTCGTCCTCGAACTCGCCGGCGGTAATTCCTCAGCATATTGATCCAATGGCGACGGCGCGGGATTTGATCGAGCGCGCCGCGGTTATGTTCGTCGGCGCGGGACTCCACTTTGGGCACGGCACGGACAACGCGCACGACGAGGCGACCTTCATTGTGCTCCATGTGCTCGGACTGGATTACCCGGTGGACGAAGGCGATCTGACGCGTACCTTGCAGGCGGAAGACGTCCATGCGGCCTTAAGTCTCGTCAACGAACGCATCCGCAGCCGGCGTCCTGCCGCCTACCTCACACACGCGATGTGGTTCGCCGGCCGGCCGTTCTATGTCGACGAGCGGGTGCTGGTGCCACGTTCTCCGATTGCGGAGATGGTGCGGCAAAAGTTCCAACCTTGGCTCGGGCGCCAAGCGGTACGGCGAATCCTCGATATAGGGACCGGTTGCGGCTGCATCGCCTTGACCAGTGCGCTCGAATTTTCCGAAGCCACCGTTCACGCAACCGACTTGAGCACTGAAGCACTGCAGGTCGCGGCGATCAACCGCGAACGCTTCGGCCTCCAGGAACGGGTGCAACTCGAATGCGCCGATCTTTATCCCGAGTCCGAAAGAAACTTTGACCTCATCGTTAGCAATCCCCCGTACGTTCCCGACACCCGGTTGGAATGCCTGCCGGTGGAATTCCTGCGTGAACCGCGCATCGCGCTCGCTGCCGGCGATGACGGTCTCAAGTGCGTGAAACGGATCCTCGCTCAAGCCGCTGAATACCTCGCAGACGGCGGCCTACTCGTCATGGAGGTCGGTGAGATCTGGCCCGAACTCGAACGGTATTATCCGGACATCCCATTTACCTGGGTCGATTTCCAACGTGGCGGCGAGGGCGTCTTCGTCTTGAGGAAGGATGAGCTTGCGTCGCTGACCTGACGGCACGAGGTTTGCGCGAACGGTCGAAAAATATGACTGGGAAGATTATTACGGGATGGCCCGCCAGCGGGCTAGAATAGCGCTATGTCCGGCAACTCCATTGGCAAGCTGTTCACGGTCACGACTGCGGGTGAAAGCCACGGTCCCGGATACCTGTGCATCGTCGACGGCTGTCCGCCCGGCATGGCGCTGGGCGAATCTGATCTTCAAACGGATCTCGACCGGCGTAAACCCGGTAAATCGCGTCATACGACCCAGAGGCGGGAGGACGACACCGTCCGCATCCTATCAGGTGTTTTCGAAGGCAAAACGACCGGCACGCCCATCGCGCTCATGATTGAAAATACCGATCAGAAGTCGAAGGACTATTCGAACATCAAGGACAAGTTCCGGCCCGGGCACGCGGATTACGCCTACATACAAAAATACGGGGTGCGCGACTATCGCGGCGGCGGACGCGCATCGGCGCGTGAAACCTGTATGAGGGTGGCGGCTGGCGCCATTGCGAAGAAATATCTGGCAGACGAAAGCGGCGTTGCAGTACGTGGGTATCTCGCACAACTAGGGCCTATAAAGTTGGGCTGCGAGGACCTCGAAGCGGCGAATTCAAACCCTTTCTTCTGCGCTGAACCGGGCCGTGTGGAGGAGTTGGAAGCCTACATGGACGCCTTGCGCAAAGAAGGCGATTCTATCGGTGCACGGGTCAACCTCATCGCCACCGGTATGGCGCCGGGCTGGGGTGAACCGGTGTTCGATCGGCTGGACGCCGATATCGCCAAGGCGCTGATGAGCATCAACGCGGTCAAAGCCGTGGAACTGGGCGAGGGATTTGCGGCGGTCGAGCATAAAGGAACCCAGCATAGAGACGAGATGAGGCCGCGCGGATTCGCCAGCAACAACGCGGGCGGCGTTCTCGGCGGGATCTCTACCGGCCAGGATATCCTCGTCAGCATCGGGCTCAAACCGACCTCGAGCATTCGCTTGAGCGGCGATACCGTCAACATCGACGGTGAGGCGACTGACATTGCGACTTACGGTCGCCACGATCCCTGTGTCGGTATTCGCGCCGTCCCCATCGCCGAAGCGATGTTGGCGCTCGTATTGATGGATCACCACCTGCGTCAGCGCGCGCAGAACACGTCCACGGTGGTGAGGACGCCCGACATTACCCGCGTGCAGTGCGACTAATTGATGAGCGCCGATGAGTGACGTGCATGGCGGCCGTCTCGTCGGGGCGGATGCAGCAGTACGTGAAATGTCCGAGCGAATTCAGGCGGCGTTTCAGGCACGGCAACCGCTGCGTATCGTCGGTGGTGACACCAAGTCGTTTTACGGGCGGCCGGTCAGCGGGGCGACGTTCAAGATGGCCGGATATGCCGGCATCGTCGCCTACGAACCGACTGAACTCGTGATCACGGCGAAAGCCGGCACCACCCTGGGCGAGATCGACCAAATTCTCGAGCGGAATGCTCAGATGCTCGGGTTCGAACCGCCGCATTGCGGGCGGCATTCAACCATCGGCGGCGTCGTTGCAAGCGGCCTGTCGGGACCCGGGAGGCCCTGGTTGGGCGCCGTTCGTGATTTCGTGCTGGGGGTGGAGACGATCAACGGGCAGGGGCAGCTTCTGCGGTTCGGTGGCCAGGTAATGAAGAACGTAGCCGGCTACGACGTGTCCCGCCTCATGGCCGGGTCGCTCGGCACTTTGGGGGTCATCACGCGCGTTTCGCTGCGCGTCGTGCCGAAACCTCGATGCGCGGCAACCCAGAGCTGGGGGCTTGCAAAATCCGAGGCGAAAGCGCGAATGCTGGAATGGTCCCGGCAACCGTGGCCGATTACCGCCATGGCGTTTGACGGCACTGCGCTACGCGTACGGGCAACCGGTAGCGAGCAGGCCCTCGCCGACGCGATCGAGCGATTGAGTCCCGACTCGTCGGTTTCCGAGGACGATTACTGGAATCGCCTGCGCGATTTCAAGCTGCCCGTATTTCAAGCGCGGAACGCATCAGTGTGGCGGCTGTCTCTGCCGCCGGCCGCGCCGGATCCCGAGGACATCGTACCCGACCTGTGGGATTGGGGTGGCGCGCAGCGCTGGCTGATGAATGCTGCGGACGGCGCTACCCTTCAGCGACACTGCGCATCCCATGGTGGACACGCAGGGTGTTTTCGCAGTCATGAGCAAACGCGCTCGCCGGATGTTTTCATGCAGCCCGATCAAGCTCTGCGGGGAATATTCGAGCGATTGAAACGCGCTTTCGACCCGGCCGGTATTTTCAATCCCGGACGACACTTCGCCTGGATGTAGAAGCCCCGTCATGCGTGTATCCATTGCAGAGCAGTTCAAGCACAGTGAATTCGCCGCCGAAGCGGCCAAGATCGCAGGTAGCTGTGTGCATTGCGGATTCTGCAACGCGACCTGCCCGACCTACCAGTTAACGGGCGATGAACTCGAAGGGCCGCGCGGGCGCATTTATTTGATCAAATCGATGCTGGAAGACGGCAATATCAGCGAAACCACTCAACGGCACCTCGATCAATGCCTGGTATGCCGAAACTGCGAGACGACCTGTCCTTCCGGTGTCGAATACGGCCGCCTGCTGGAGGTCGTGCGGCCGCAGGTTCAAAAGATGGCGGGGCTGCCCGTCCTGGCGCGGCTCCAACGCTGGGTGATTACCCGCATCGTCGCCTATCCGTCGCGCCTGGTGCCCTTCGTCGCGCTTGGCAGGGCTTTGCGGCCGCTCTTGCCGGCGGCGCTCAAACGCCTCGTTCCCGTTTCGCAGCGCATCCCCGAGCGCCGTCTCGAACGCCATCCCCGGCGCATCCTGTTATTGGGTGGTTGCGCGCAAGCCGTTATGCATCCCGCCATCGACGAGGCAGCGCGCGCCGTGTTCGATGTGCTCGGCATATCACTTGAACATTGCCCGGGCGTCGATTGCTGCGGCGCGCTTCATTATCACCTCGGTTACGAACACGAGGCGCTTAACATGGCTAAAGCCAACGTCGATCGTTGGTGGCCTGAAGTCGAGAAGGGCGCTGAAGCAATCCTCGCGACGTCGTCGGGATGCGGCCTGCAACTCAAGGACTATGGTCGCATGCTGGCGGACGAACCCGGATACGCTGAGCGCGCGCAGAAGATACAGGATCTCGTCAGAGATCCAGCGGAGATCGTCGAGGCGAGCGCCTTATCCGGTTTGATTCGACCCGGTGACAACACGATTGCCTTCCACGCACCCTGTACGCTGCAGCACGGCCAGCGCCTCACGGGAAAAATTGAAAGCCTGCTCGAGGGACTCGGGTGGACGCTCAGCGAGGTAGCCAATCCGCACCTGTGCTGTGGCTCAGCGGGTTCGTATTCCCTGCTTCACCCGAAAACGGCCGGCACGCTGCGCAACGACAAGTTGAAAAATCTGCTCGAAGGCGGGCCGCAGGAGATCGTCACGGCGAATATCGGGTGCCAGCTGCATCTAGCATCCGCTGCGCCGGTCAAGGTTCGCCATTGGCTCGAGTTATTGGCGGAACACCTGCCCCGTCACTGACCTACTGGAAGGGTCAGCAGCGGTCCTGCCGTACTGCCCTCGCTGGCTTGAAGCGAGAACAATTGCGAAATCAGGCTGAAAGTGGATTTAGTCTGCAGATCATCGTCGGCGAGGTAGAACCACTGCCCCCGATAATGAGTTTTTACGGGCGCCTTCGGAACCTCGGAGCTCTGATGGGCAACGAAAAGACCTTGGGTTACTTCTATCCAGTCAAACACGGAGCCATCGTCGCGCTTGGTCACGGTAACAAGGCCCCTAGCGATGTCTGATTCACTGACTTGAACGGCATGCGAGAGGTAAAACATGATGCCGAGCAGCGAGCGCGTCTCGATGTGAACGATTCTTTTGCCGCCTGCGCTGCGAGTCGGTTTGACCTGATAGGTTTCCTGTCGACGAAGATTCAATAGCGATAGCAACTCGTCCGCCACGGACTTTCGCTGATCGTCATTTATGCTGATTCTGGGCTGCGATTTTTCGTCGTCTTTCACGGAACCGAACCTCAAGGCCCCGGCCCGCTGCAAATCTCCGAACAGCTCCGCGATCCGGTTGAACGTCTCATACTCTGGAGCGGCCGACGGTGTCGGGCCGGATGCCGTCGGCGCATTGGGAACACCGTTGATGCGATTGACACAGAGCCGGAAAATGCGCTCGGCGTTCCAGCCTGAATTGAACAGCAGCGAGATCGTTTCCAGCGCGATCGGCGACAGCATGCGCTGCACGAAATCGTTGCCCTGCAGCGGCGCATAGCTCACGGTTGGTTGCTCGACGAAACTGATGCCACCATCAAAGCCAAGAATCTCGGGCGTTTGCCGTTCGCGCAAGGTCGCATTCGCTCCCAGGTCGGTCTGCAGCCTGAACTGTGATGCGACGCTGGTAACTTCCAGGAACAGAGGGGTGTCGCGATACCGCAGCCGCACCAGGTTTAGTAACAGTTGCTCGTCGGCGGTCCGTTGAATGGCGATGTTGTAGTCATTACTCCCTGCCTGAATGCGTTTCGGTCCGATTCGGGCGCAGCCGTTCAATAACAAGCCGCATAGGATTAGAGATGCGATCACCTGGCCCAGGCATCGAGAATCGGTCATAGAAAATGTAGATGTCGTGAAGCGACTATCAAAACGCCAGTGCGACGTCTTGAACTAGGATCTATCAATAGACGCGAAGAATTGCCGCCTCACCTTCACCGTCGATGTATTCCTCGAAGCCGTCGCCCGGCGGATTTCCATCGTAGATCTGGAACTCACGCTGCTGGCGCCAGGCCTCGCGGACGAAGGTATAGGGATCAAGCGCCGCCTGATCTCTAATACGCGTTGCGTCGAGCAGGTTCGCGCGCGAATTGATCGCGTTGACGGCACCCAAGGGTACGGTCACCACCGGAGCCAGATAGGTCAGCGGATTCAGCAGGATGCCCATGACCGGTGAGCCGATGTCGCGGTAGGAACTCGGTCCGAGAAAGGGCAGCATCAGGTAGGCGCCCTCGTTTGCGCCCCAGGTGCCGACGGTCTGGCCCAGGTCTTCTTCGTGTTGTTCGAGCCCCAGGCTCGTGGCCAGGTCGAAAAGGCCGCCTATGCCAACGGTGCTGTTGACGATGAAACGACCGGAGTCTCCGAAGAACCGCCTCATTTTTCCTTGCAGAAGATCGTTGGTGATCGTGTTCAAAGAGCCCACGTTGTCAAAAAAATTCGTAACGCCGTCACGGACCGGATCAGGGGCGACATCGGTGTATTTTTTCGCGATCGGTTCCAGAAAGGTCTTGTCCAGCGTGTCGTTGAACGCATAAAACGTGCGATTCATCGATTCGTGCGGGTCGCCGCTTTCCCCCGACGGTGTGGAGCTGCACCCTCCGAGGACTATTAGGGACAGGCACGCCAGCAAAACACGCGACCGAATTCGAAGATCTACCATGGTGTACGTTCCGTGGAGAGATTTATTATTGGTGTTGATATTGCCACAAATGTTGCTGTTTCGCATTAACCTAGGCTGATGATTTCACGAGCCTCGCAGCATTGCGTCAATCTTGTCATTTAGCCTGTTTACTAGCGAATCGAAGCCCTCCTTCTCGATAAGTGCCGTATAATCCGCCCTCTTTAGCGATAGATCCGATATGCCCTGAGCGATGACATTCACGATCAACCATTTTTTGTCGTTTCCGCGCAACAAATAATTAAGGGAAATCTTCCCCCCGTCGGCTTTTACCAGCGCCGTTTTCACAATGATGCCACCGCGACTTTTCTCCGTCATTATCGTTTCGAAATGTTCACCCGAAAATCCGGAAAAGTTGCTGGCATACGTCGCCGCGCTGAGCTTGCGAAAAACATTTTTAAAGCTGTCGCGCTGTGCGAGGTCGGTATCCTTCCAGTAGCGTCCCGTGACGATGCGCGCGATGGTATTGAAGTCGAAACTGTCCTCGATTACGGGACTGATTAAATCGAAGCGGCCTTCGTAACCCAGTTGCTCAGCTCTGGTCATCGCTTCCAGCAGCGTTTCGTGTAGTCGCTCCACGACCGCTCTGGGCGCCTGTTCCTCGGCAGCCAGGGTCATGCCTGAAAGGGTGATAAGGGCTACCCAAATGGTATTTCTGATGCGATTCATTTCGATCAAGGTTCTTTCGTCCAATGAATTCATCGATTCTGCGGTGGATGTTTAGCTCCGCTCAGTCGACGGCGGCTTTCTCATAACTGCGATTTTTCCATCGCGTACGCTCGCCGCCCCAGTAGCGAACCGCAGAGGTCCAGGTCATGAGGAGCAAGAGGCACGCCGCGATCGGCAGGGACAATACCCAGAAGCCGGGTAATCCGTAATACTGAATCGTCGGCGCATACGAAAGCCCCATGGCGGCAAGTGCCGTGATGGCGGCCAGCTTGACCATTCCGGAGCCGGATACCAGGGCCAGGATGGGCACCACAAAGCTGACTAGCAGCAACACGCTGCACAGAACGAGTAACAGCGTTGAATAACGCAACTGCGTAAATGCCGAGCGCGCCACCATGTTCCAGATATTCTCCAGTGATTCATACGGCCGGACCGCGCGGACATCACGGCTCAAGCCAATCCATGTGCGCCCGCCCGCGCGCTTGACCAAGCGTGCCAGCGTGCAGTCGTCGATTATGGCGCCATGCAAAGCTTCAAATCCGCCAATCTCCCTCAATTTATCAGTCTCGATCAAGATGCAACCGCCGGCGGCCGCCGCAATCCTCGAAGCCGGTCGGTTCGACAGGGCAAACGGATAGATCAGCTTGAAGAAGTAGATAAAGGGCGGTAGCAGGAGCTTTTCCCAGAGCGTATCCATAGGCAATGACGCCATGATGGAAGCCAGTTGGAGATCGTTGTCCGCCGCGCGTTGCCTGAGTGCGGCGAGCAGGCCGGGAGCAAGCGCAATATCGGCATCCAGCAGTAGCGAATAGCGGGTGTCCACCCGCCGGGCGGCTTGCTTGAGTGCCCAGAGTTTTCCACTCCAGCCGGGCGGCAGAACGCTGCCGTCGATGACAGTGAACTCGTCGATCCGGAGGTTTCTCGCGATCTCGCCGGTGCCGTCACTGCTCTGGTCATCAACCAGGATGATACCCGCGAGCTTTCCCTGCTGGGCGAGCGCCGTCAGGGTCTCCGCAATGCACCGGGCCTCATCGCGGGCCGGGATCAGCGCCGTCGTGTCGGAGAAATCTATGCGCGTCGTTCGCGCCTGCGCCGTAAGCGATTCGCGCGTCGACCAGGGGCGCCATGGGAGCGCTAGCACTATCAACCATAGGCACGCGGCGATGCTCGTAGCGGTGAGGAACATCTTTCAGTAGAGGCAGCGCGGACGCGCAACGATCACGGCTCTAAGAGCGCGCGCGATCAGGCCACACGCTTTTTGCTGCAACTGCTCGCGGTTTCGGTTTCCGCAACCAACCGCGGGGTCGTCGTGGTGTCGTCTTTATAAAAAAACGGTACTTCGGGCGCCATTGCACCGTCGGTGCGCGGTCCGCGAAGGAACACTTTGAGCGCCTTCAGGGGGTTGCTGAATGTGTCGTTGACTGCAGTTGCCTCGTATCCCGAGTGCACCATACAGTCGGCGCATTTGGGATTAATACCGGTGCCGTATTTCTTCCAATCGGTCTCTTCGATGAGTTTGCGGAAGCTCGACGCGTAACCTTCGCCAACCAACAGGTAACACGGTTTTTGCCAGCCGAATACGTTGCGCGTCGGATTTCCCCAAGGCGTGCAGTGGTAAGTTTGGTTGCCGGCGAGAAAATCAAGGTACAGCGACGATTGATTGAACCGCCACTTGCGACCGCGGCCCAGTTCGAAAATATCGCGGAACAAGCGCTTGCTTCCGAGGCGCTTGAGAAAAACGTCCTGGCTTGGCGCTCGCTCGTAAGAGTACCCGGGTGATATCGTCACGCCCTCGACGCCAAGTGCCATCATTCGATCCATGAAATCCGCCACTTCCTCCGCCGATTCACCTTGGAACAGGGTGCAATTGACCGTGACTCTGAAGCCGCGCTCGAGCGCGTTGCGGATCACTTCCTCGCATTTCTCGTAAACGCCATCGCGGCATACGGAGGTGTCGTGGCGTTCACGGTTACCGTCGAGATGGATAGAAAACGTCAGGTACGGAGACGGTTCGTAATCGCCCATGCGACGATCGAGCAGCAACGCATTGGTGCACAAATACACGAATTTCCTGCGCCGGACATAGCCGCGAACGATGCGCGGCATGTCTTTATGGATCAGCGGTTCACCGCCGGCGATTGATACGATAGGTGCGGCGCACTCGTTGATCGCTTCCATACAGTCTTCATAGCTCAGCCGCTTGTCGAGAATTTCTTCGGGGTAATCGATCTTGCCGCAGCCGGCGCAGGCGAGGTTGCAACGGAAAAGAGGTTCCAGCATCAATACAAGCGGATATTGTTTATTTCCTCTGATCTTCTGTCCGAGTATGTATCGTCCAACGCGGACCTGTTGGAGCAGTGGAACGCCCATGCTTTACCCTTATGAAAAGAAAGGAATTTCTTGTTCAGTTTCAAGCAATTATGTTTGAAACGAGGATGGCGGGCAACGATACTGTAATGGCGTGAAAAAGTATAGTCTCGCAGCCTTAAACAGGACCTCGCCAAGGGTGGAATCGTGTCCCGCGAGCGCCTTCGAATCGTACCGACCGGGGTGGCTTTTATGGTCCACGGCCGGCGCCGGGCCAGCTTGCAAGGGCCGGGGCCGCTCTCCATAATTCACGGACCCACCCACGGTTGGGATCAGCGGGAATCGAGTAATGATGACACAGAATTCGCACTATCCCCTGCTGGACAAGATCGATTCCCCGGAGGATCTTCGCGCCCTGCCGGAATCCTCCCTCGAACAGATCGCGGCCGAACTCAGGGCCTTTCTCCTCGAATCCGTCAGTCAAAGCGGTGGGCATTTCGCCGCGGGGCTCGGCTCCGTCGAACTCACGGTCGCGCTCCACTATCTTTACCAAACGCCTGAAGACCGTATCGTATGGGACGTCGGACATCAGGCGTATCCGCACAAGATCCTGACCGGGCGCAAGCATCGCTTGCATACCATCCGCAAATGGGAGGGGCTCGCCCCGTTTCCCAAGCGGGCGGAAAGCCGCTACGACACTTTTGGCGTCGGCCATTCGAGTACGTCCATCAGCGCCGCGCTAGGCATGGCCATCGCCGCAGAGCTGACCGGCTCTCGCCGGCGCGCCGTCGCGGTCATCGGCGACGGCGCGATGACCGCGGGCCTCGCCTTCGAGGCCTTGAATCACGCGGGCGCGCGGGGCACCGATCTGCTTGTGATTTTGAATGACAACGATATGTCGATATCGCCCAACGTTGGCGCCTTGTCCAACCGCTTCGCACAAATCCTCTCCGGCAAGCTGTATACGAGTCTTCGCGAGAACAGCAAGAAAGTCCTCTCGCAGATGCCACCCGTATGGGAGCTTGCGCGCCGCGCCGAGGAACACGTCAAGGGTCTCATCGTCCCCGGAACACTGTTCGAGGAATTCGGGTTCAATTACATCGGCCCAATCGACGGCCACGACCTGTCGACGCTCTTGAGTACGATTCGCAACATCAAGCGTCTCGATGGCCCGCAGCTTCTCCACGTCATTACCAAGAAGGGTAAGGGGTACGCGCCGGCCGAAGCGGATCCGGTGAAGTATCACGGTGTTACCCCCTTCGATCCCAAGGTCGGAATCGTGCCTTCCAAAAAGCCGTCAGCACTGACCTACAGCAAGGTCTTCGGCAACTGGATCTGCGACATGGCGGGCCTGGATCCGAGGCTTGTTGCGATTACACCCGCCATGCGCGAAGGTTCGGGGCTGGTGCGTTTCGAAAAGGAATTTCCGGATCGTTACTTCGACGTGGCGATTGCCGAGCAGCACAGCATTAACGTTGCGGCGGGCATGGCCTGTGACGGCCTGAAACCGGTCGTCGCAATCTATTCGACGTTTCTGCAACGCGGATACGATCAGGTCATTCACGACGTCGTGAACCAGGAATTGCCGATTCTGTTCGCGCTCGACCGGGCCGGCCTGGTCGGCGCGGACGGTCCGACCCACAATGGCAGTTATGACGTTTCTTTTCTGCGCTGTTTACCGAACATGACCGTGATGGCGCCGGCCGACGAGAACGAATGTCGCCAGATGCTATATACCGGTTTCATGCTCGATGGTCCGGCGGCCGTACGTTATCCCCGCGGCGCTGGCCCGGGGGTGGAGATATCCGAGGAGATGCAGGCGCTGCCGTTCGGCAAGGCGCGAGTGAAACGTCATGGAAAAAGAGTCGCGATACTGGCGTTCGGAACAATGGTCGCGCCGGCGCTCGAGGTCGGTGAAAAGATCGACGCAACCGTGGTCAATATGCGCTTTATCAAGCCGCTCGACATCGATATGGTGTTGGACGTAGCTGCCTCCCACGAGCTGACGATTACCGTTGAGGAAAGCGTCGTCGCCGGTGGCGCGGGCAGTGCCGTGAATGAATGCCTCGTCGATGCGGGCCTCAGCGCCAACATCGCGAATTACGGTTTGCCCGACAGGCTCATCCAACACGGCTCGCGGGATGACATGCTCGCCGACGCGGGCTTGACGGCCGCAGGTATCGAGCGGTTCGTCGCGGAGCGTTTGTCGCGGCTCGACGGCGTGGCCCCAGCGGCGCGCACAGCCTGAACGAAGCGGATCGCATCAACCGCTCAATGCTTGGCTCCGCCTCATAGATTGGTTCCTACTCCTCAATTCCCCAATACAATCGTAATGAACCACAGAGCTCACTGAGAAATAAATTATATTTTGACCTGTAAACGGTCTCTTTATCTTTCTCTATGATCTCTGTGGTTTTATTTTATTGTCCCACACTGTAATACGTCTGCCGATGAGCGCCGGCTATTTCAGTGCGGCGTCGAAGGCATCGAACAGGCGTTCGAGATCGGCGGATGAGATCTCGCCCATCGCGGAAAGCCTGAATACGCGATCTGACAGGACGCCCTGGCCGGCGTAAATAATGAAACCGCGGGCTTTCAAGATACGGTGGAGTTCGTCGTAGGTCTTGCCGGGCGGCAGTTCGAACGCGTGGAGAACGCAGGAGCAATCCCGGGCATCTAGCAGGGGTGTCACATCGAGTTTGACGAGACGCTCGCGAATCGCGGCCAGCCGTTCGACGAACAAGCGGTGTCTGGCCTGCCATCCGCCCGCCTCGATAAATTCATCCAGCGCCTCGTCGAGGGCGTAAAATGTCTGTACGGATTGCGTGAAAGGCGTGCCGTTTTGATCCTGTCGCGCCAGGTAGTCGCGTAAATCGAGATAGACCGATCGACGTGCTGTATTTTGGTCGCGCAGCGCCGCACGCCGTACGATCACGAAGGCCGTCCCCGGAACACCGTGCAGACATTTGTTGGCCGTCGCCGCGCACGCGTCCAGCCGCCAGTCATCGAATTCAAGCGTTTCCGCTCCGAAGCTGCTCACGCCATCCAGAAGAAGGCGCACACCAGCCGCCTGGCAGATCTCGCCCAGCGTGGCGAGATCATTGAGACGGCCGGTGGTCGTCTCATGATGGACGGCGGCAACATGGGTGATCGCGGTAGCCATCGATAAGGTATTTTCTATTGCGGACAGGTCCATTGGCTCGTCCCAGGCCGAGACGACCCGTTCATACGCGATACCATGGGCCTCCGCAATGCGGCTCATACGTTCGCCGTAAACGCCATTTTCGACGATCAGCAACGAGCCCTTGTCCGGTACGCAACTCGTTACCATAGCCTCGACCGCTGCGGTCCCCGATCCCGTAAGAAGCACCGCCGCCCAGTCGTCCGCCGACAGGTCGTAGATCTCGAGCAGCTTGCTGCGAAGGCCGCCCTGCAGTTCGGCGAATTCCACCTCGCGGTGACATAGATCGGGCCGCAGCATGGCCGTGCGGACGCGTTCGCTCAGGGTGACGGGACCCGGATTGAGGAGAATAGGGTTCAAGTTCTCGTTCCTATATGTTCCATCAGGCGTTCGAGCACGGCCGGTGGGCTTATCGACGGCCGCGGCAGGGGGTCGATGGCGCCGGTTTTGATCTTGAAATGCATGAATCGAACGCCGTCGTCCGCATCGAGAAAGCGCTCGATGTCATCGAGCCCGTCACTGCGTACGACACGGCGGTAACCGCAGGCCGCAGCAATGCCGGCGAAATCGATGCGCGAGGAGACCGTTCGCTGGGCGCCCGTCGAATCATGTGCCTCATTATCGAGTAACAAGTGCACGAGATTGCGCGGCGCATACGCGCCGGCAGTCGCCAGGTTTCCCATGCGCATGAGCGCCGCGCCATCGCCGTCGACGACGATCACGCGTAAATCGGGCCGCGCCAGCGCCAGTCCCATGCCAAGAGAGGATCCGCAGCCCATCGACCCCACCAGGTAAAGGTGGTTAGGGCGATCCGCCAGTGCGTACAACTCGCGCCCGGTGTATCCCGTCGTCGCGACGACGACGGTGTGCCCGTCGCCTGTCGTGTCCAACAATACCCGCAGTACTTCGCTGCGCGAGTGCCGCTCTTTTTCGAGATGCGCATGGTCGTTTCCTTCGATCACCGCTGTCTCGAGTACGTCCGAGCGCGGCGCCGGGCCCAGGGGGTGCGGTTCGCAGGTTCCCTTCTGCATGATCAGCGCAAATGGGCGCCGTTCACGTTCCATATGCCGATCGAGCGCATCCAAGGCGGGATCCACGGCACTGCTTTCGCGTGGAAAGGTCGCCCAGGGGATCGTCATCGTCTCAAACAGCTGTTCGGTGATCGCACCCATCAACTCGTGCTGCGGTTCATCACTGACACCGTGCGCACCACGATGCGTACAGACGATCAGCACGGGAATACGAAAGGTATGGGTCAACGAGGTCAGCGGGCTGACGGCGTTGCCGAGCCCGGAGTTCTGCATCATTGCGATGCTGCGCGTGCCGCCGATCCAGGCGCCCGCCGCCGCAGCCACCGCATCCCCCTCGTTGGCGGAGGATAGATAGTCCAATTCCGGGTCCCCGATAACGGCGTTGATGAACGGCGTCAGAAAAGAGCACGGCACGCCGGCGTACCAGATGAACCCCCGATCGCGTGCGGGATCGACGAAATCGCGGGCATTGATCATGACTGCTTCGGGCGAATCAGACCGGAATATTTTACGCTCCATAAAACGAAAAATAGCGGCGGAAGTTGCATGCTATCAGCGCTGGCGCGCAGTAAAGGCGGCCGCGCGTTCGAGATCCGCGAACGAATTTATGTCGAGCCAGTGTCCATGGACATAGATTACGCGGACCTGGTTGCCCTGTTCGACAACGTGATTGAGCAGGTCCTGCATGCTCATTCGATTGAAATCGGCTGATTTAGACAAGCTTGCGATCGCCTCGGTGATCCATTCGCGGCCGCGTGCGCGTACGCGCAGCATGCCTATCCAGCGGCCGTGGGCGTTGGTGCCTGCTTCATTCGCAGCGAGAGAGAGGCGTTGCAGCAGAACGTCCTGGCCCCAAAACGAACGGTCGTCCGGCGCAGAACAATAGGCGTAATCCGGCGCGCCCGTCGCCCCGGCGGCATCGAACTGCGAATCGACCACCACCGTCAGTTCGCGCTCGGATTCGAGCAGGCCTTGCAGTACGTACGTACGGAAAATTAAATCGCCGTACATGATGATCATGTCGTCACAGAAGCGATCAGCAACGCAGACCAGGGAGGCCAGTTCACCGGTCATATCGTGGCGTTCGTTGACGACGAGGTCGATGCCGTTAACGTCGATTTTGTCCGCGCGGTAACCCGCCACGACGGTGATGGAATCGACGCTCTGCTTCTTGCATAGGTCGACCAGGCGGCGCAGCAGCGGTTTACCGTTGACCGGAAGCATGACCTTTGGCCGGTCGTCGGTCAGGTCTGCAAACTCGTCGCCGCGGCTCGCGGCGAGAATCAGGGCGCGGGTCGTGCGCTTCGACCCGGAAAAATAGCGGCGCTCCGCATCGGCTAGTTCGTCCGCACCCTGCAGCCGGAAGATTTCTTTAACGCTGACGATTTGATCCTCGACGTCGACCAGAGTCTGTTCGTCGTGAAGCCTCCGTGCTGTTTCCTGCATGGCATCTGCAGAACTGCGGATCAGGTGATTCGCCCAAATCGCGACGCTGATCTTCGCCTCGCGGAACACCTCGGTCGGTGTGCTGTAGTATTTTGTCGGCACAATGACAAGCGGCGCCCGGTTCGCCCACTCTTCCGCGAACTCCAATATCTGATCAGGGGTCGATAAACCGCTGTGAATGAGAATGGCGTCGGCGCCTGCCTTGCGATAGGCCTCGGCGCGCAGCATCGCCTCACGGAGGTCCCATCCGGCGATGAAGGCCTCGACTCGGGCCACGACACAGAAGTCGTCATCACTTTGCGAATCCTTGCCCGCCGCAATCTTTCCGCAGAATTCACCGATCTCCTCTAGCGCTTGCCGCTCGCCCGCGATGAAACTGTTGGTTTTGGGAAAGATCTTGTCCTCGATGCAGACGCCGGCGATATCGCGCTGTTCGAGCTTGTGCACCAGACGGCGCATGTTGTTGAAGTTTCCGTATCCCGTATCACCGTCCAGGAGAATTGGTATGTGAGTCGCGTCAGCCATGAACTCGGCCATGCCGACGATCTGAGTCCAGCTTGCCTCGTTGTTGTCGCGCACGCCGAATTGCGCCGACAGGGCCAGGCCGCTCGCCCAGATACCCCTAAATCCCGCCTCTTCTACGATGCGAGCGCTGATCCCGTTGTGGGCTTCCAGCATGAATTCGAGATCGGTCGACGTGAGCAGACTTCGCAGTTGCGTCGTTTTTCGGGGCTCCGCGGTTTCTGAATTAGTGGCCATCGATTTTCGGAAGCATTGTTTTGGCGCGATCAACGTCCGCTGGAAAATCAATCTCTATCCAGGGTAATCCGGTGATGTCTTCCACGCCGATTTCCTCGGGAAACGCCAGAGCAAGATCCCTCAGCGCCTCTTCATGCGGTTCGTCTGCCCGACCGTCGGCCACGTATGCCGAGACGATCGTGGCGAGCCTGAGGGCCGTAGCGGCATCGAATTTGAAAAAACCGACCGATTCGCCGATCGAATTATACGTGAGGTCCGATGCAATATGTTTACGGAACTCGACGATGCGCCCGGCGTTCATGCAGATTTTCACCGGCTCGTGACCGGTATCGAACTGCCGATCGAACAAAAAGCAGTTGCGTGATGCACTCTCGACGAGCCGCTCGAGGATGGCCGGGTCATACAGGACGTCAGCATCCGTAATGAGTACGTCATCGCCACTTTTGAGCGCATCTCTGGCTGTCCACAAGCTCAAGATCGAACCGAGCCGGTATTGGGGATTGTGCAATGCGAGTACTTTCGGTCCGGGCATGGCCGCAATCTGCGCCTCGATTTGGCCCGACTCGTAGCCGACGCATAGAGCGACATTGCTGACGCCTGCGGCCGCAAGTGCGCTCAGGTGTCGCTCGATCAGGGAACGTCCACCAAAACGCAGCAGGCATTTGGGCAGCGGCGATTCGCGGTCAAGGCGCTTTCCGATGCCGGCCGCGAGGATGATCGCTTTCACAGCAGCACGGATCTACCGGCGCGACCGACCGGTGAAAACCTGCCGGAAACCGAAATACGCGATCGCGTCCTTCATATTGGAGACGAAGCGCCGCAGCGGATGCATGCCGCGATCTGTGACGTATTCAAAGGTCAGCGCGATCCGCCGTTCACCCTGCCCACAGGGTGAAATCCGATGATACAGTTTGTCGCCATTGAAGAACACGAAGGAACCCGGCAACAGCGAGATTTCACCGCGCATCGTTTCGCGCTCGGAATTCTCGCGAAACAGCTCGTATTCCAACCGGCAGCTCGACTCTTCGACGAGTCCGATCAAGGCGGTGTAACGTTGGCCCTTGTAATACGACGTGTCGTAATGGAAACCGATGTTATCGCCGGGCTCCGTGTAATAGTAAAGCGCATAAGTGTGCGGATCGTCATCCGCACAGAACAACAGATCCCGTTCACACAAGGCATGCATGAATGAAGCGAGTTCCGGCGCACGGTAGAGCGCCGCAAACGCCGATGCGTGGCGATCGAGGTCGAAGCGGGAGATGCTGCCCCCTTTCTTGTGACCCGGAATGAAATTCCGGTGAATGCGAGGGGTGAGTGAGGGCAAAGCCGCCAAGAGGGCATCGAGCAGTTGTCGCGGAAGGAAATCCGGAATCACGATGAATTCATCGTTCGCCAGGAATGCCGCGCGCAGAGCAGCCGCGTCGAGGCTCGCAAGATGTCTGGCGAAAGGCGTGGGTTCCTCGGCGTGCATGTGGTAATTTTGAACTAAATTTAGCAGCCTGTCGGACTTAGGGAATCGTAGCGAGGCGGGTGGGAGAGCGGGCTGAGAGGTGTCATGGTTTGAGGCGAATAGTGGGGCTATTTAACGAAAACCATGGCACATTTGGACTGCTATCCCAACGCCGCAGTAGATTTCCTAAGTCCGACAGGCAGCTATTGTTCGATCGCGCCGCAAGGTTACTGTGGAGAGCCTTTACCCGCAACCGGTCTTGGTAGAAAGCGCGGGCGTATGAGATAGTGCCGCCCGTTCGAAGAGTCCCGACGCGGGATCACCGTCATGGCCCACCTCGCGCTCAGCACACGATGATGGTTCGGTTCACCAAATTCATATTTTTGTTCGTCGGAATCGCGCTGCTCGTCGCCGTGCTGCTCGAAACGAATCTCGACGAGCTGTGGACCGCGGTATCGCGCGTCGGAGTCCTGGGCATGATGACCGTCATGCTCGTCTACGCGCTTTATTTCGGAGCAGACGCAATCAGCTGGCAGATCACCCTGCCCGCGGTTGGCATCAATCGGCCTTGGATCGGCCGCATGTTCGTCGTCCGCATAATCGGTGAGGCGTATAACAACATCACGCCGACCGCTTCGCTAGGCGGGGAGCCGATCAAGGCATGGCTGCTCAAGGTCAACTGGGGCGTGCCACTCCGCGAATCCGGGGCCTCGCTGGTGATCGCCAAAACGACGAGCATGTTTTCCCTGGTTGTCTTCGTTGCCGTCGGCGTTTTCATGATGTTCGGGCATCCCGACGTCACGGCGGTCCACAAAACGATTGCCGTCGGCGGATTAAGCTTTCTCATATTCGCGGCCATCGTGTTTTTTCTCATGCAGCATCTCAAACTGTCCACGTTCGTCGCGCGCAAGCTTGGGCGCAGCCGATTCGAACAGCGGCTTGCGGGCGTGATCCGCGCGGTGGAGGACATCGATCGCCAATTCGCGAGCTTTTACAGCGAGCACGGTGTGAGGTTGTGGTGGTCGTCTTTGTTCGCGATGGCGAACTGGGTGCTGGGCGTCGTCGAGGTCTATCTGATTATGGATTTTATCGGCTATCCCGCGAGCTTCACGGAAGCCTGGATGATCGAGTGCATGGTTCAACTCGTGCGAACGATCACCTTCTTTATTCCGGCCGGTCTTGGTACACAGGAGGGGGCGTTTCTGATCGGCGTCGGGGTGTTGACAGGTGCGCCGTCTGCAGGCGTCGCCACGGCGCTCGTACGCCGCTTCCGTGATCTGATATGGATTGGCTTGGGCCTATTCCTGGCAACTTTCTATTCCGTGACGCCGGCGCGGGTCGCGCGCGAGGAGCCGGACTCGCCTGACTGACGGTAGTGCCTCGACGGACTGAATGACACTTCCGATTCACGAAACGGATTTCGGTTTGCTCGTAAGCGAACTCCTACGCAGGTAAACCCCGACGCCGTAGGAACCCGCTTGCGGGCGAATCCTCCCGGGTCGCACGGGCAGAAACGCCGATCAGGGCACCATACCGCGCAGCCGAAACCAGGCCAGCGCGTCCTCGATCGCGGTGCGGCCCGGGCGCGCAGCGTAGCCGAGTTCGTTTTCGGCGCGAACCGATTCGAAGTACATTTTCTTGGCGGCCATACGCAGTCCGTCGATCGTGGCCTGCGGTTCCGGGCCGTCGGTGATCCGCGCCCACAGTTCCGAGATCCACGCGATCGGATATACCGCGAGTCGCGGTAGCCGCACCATCGGTTTGCGGCGCCCGCAGCACGCGGCGACAATCTCCAGGATCTCGCGCAAAGACAGGTTGTCGCCGCCGAGGATGTAGCGGCGTCCAATCACGCCTTTTTCGAAGGCGAGCAAGTGTCCACGAGCTACGTCATCGACGTGGGCGATATTGAGACCGGTATCGACGTAAGCGGGAATGCGTCCGCGCGCGGCGTCCCGCACAATGCGTCCGGTAGGCGTCGGTTTAATGTCGCGTGGCCCGATCGGCGTCGACGGGTTGACGATCACGGCCGGCAGCGACGCCGAGGATACGAGTTCGTCGACCGCCTGTTCGGCGAGGAATTTCGAACGCTTGTAGTGCCCGATCATGTCGTCCAGGTTCACGGGCGTGTCTTCGTTTGCCGGACTGCCGTCGCGTTTGAGCCCGAGGGTTGCAACGCTGCTGGTATAGACGATGCGTTCCACACCCGCTTCGAGCGCCGCCCGCATGATGAAGCGTGTGCCGTCGACGTTGCTATGGTAGAGCACCTTTGGGTCGCGCACCCAGAGGCGATAATCGGCGGCGACATGGTAGAGCGCGTCGCAGCCGCGGCACGCCCCTGCGAGCGATGCGGGATCGCGCAGATCGCCTAGGTAGACCTCGAGCGCGAGCCCCTCGATGTTGAAACGGTCGCTGTCCGGACGGGTCAGTACACGCACGGCATGCCCCGCGTCGAGCAGCAACCTGACCACCGCGCTGCCCAGAAATCCCGTCGCACCCGTGACCAGGGTCGTCATCGGCTTTGCCGGCTTCGTGATCGCATGGCGCGGATGTATTGGGCGGCCACGAACACACACGCAACAGGGGCGCCGACAGCCGCCGCGTACAGGAACCATTCGAGCGAACCGCTGAAGGTTACCGCGGGCATCAGATACAGTACATCTTCGGCTTCGAACCCGGCCCACTGCGGCTGCCGGGTGGCTATTTTGCCGAGATGATTCTCCATGTCGTTCCGCAAATGAAAGATGACGGCGACGGCGACGCCCGCGATGGCGCCCATGACAATCGCTTTTGTGCCTAGCGTGCTTTGTGCAAGCCCGATACCGATGCCGGCGAACATGCCGATTGTGACGAGAGCGTCCGAGGCCAGGTCGAAATAGTGCCCGAAGCGGCTCGTCTTACCGCTCAACCGTGCCAGTTCGCCATCCGTGTGGTCGAGAAAATTGGACACCACGATCAACAGCGCCGCGAGGTTTGGTGACTCGCCGCGCGCAAAACAGACGGCCCCGGTGAAGCCTACGATTAGCCGCAGGCTCGTCAAGTGATTCGGATGGACGAACCGCGAATCGACGAACGGCGTGACGATAAACGATGCGATACGTGCATCCCAGGGTTTGCGGTTCACGATGCCACGCGCTCTACTTTGACAAAGCGCTTGAGCAGTGCCGGTAACACGATCAGCGTGCAAAGAATGGTCAGGGTCAGACCGATAGTGAGCATCACGCCCATGCTTGCCGTACCCGCATGCGTTGAAATCGCGAGGTTGCCGAAACTTGCGGTGGTCGTCAAAGCGCTGAACAGGACCGCGCGCGCGGTGCTGGTCTTCAGGAGCGAGCCGTCGCCGGGACCGGGGGTCTTATACCGGTGCAGAATGTGCAGAGCGCTGTCGACGCCGATCCCCATGAGGAGCGGCAGCGCGATGATATTCGCGAAGTTGAACGACATGCCCGCCCACACCGTGGCGGCCGTCGTCAGCAAACCGGCCAGCAACAGGGGAGCCATCACGACGAGGACTTCCGCGATGCGTCTCAGGATGACGAAGAGCACCAGCGCGATCAGCATAAAAGCCGAGGCGAACGCCTGGTAAAAGGCGCCCGTGACCGCGCGGCTCGCCTCGATATTGATCACCGGCGTGCCGGTTGCCGCGGGTCCCGTAATGGCCCGTACGGCGTTGACGAACGCCGCGAGCCGGTCGTTGTCGTCGAGGTTCAGCGCCGGAAGGATCTCGATCCGGAAGCGGCCGTCCTCGCTGATCCAGCGCCCCCGCAGGTCCTCGGGACGCGACGCTATATCGATCGGCGAGGCCGCCAGCCCCGCGGAAATCAGGGTGAGTTGAGGCGCGAAATGGCGCATGAGTTTGTCTTCGAGCGCGACTAGCAAAACCGGCGCCTGCTCAACTCCCGCGGATTCGACCGTGGCCTCCAGGCGTTTCAACGCGAGCGCTAGCGCTGCTGCCGCTCGCGCCAGCGATGTGCTGGCGGTGCTGGCGATCGTATCGCAGCGCCTGCTGAGTTTTCTCGCGAGCGCGCTGATATCGCCTGCGACAGGCGGGCGCGGCGCTGCGAGTTCGAGATCGGGTCCGACAACGAAAGCGAGATCCTTGATGAGGGCGAGTTTTTGCTCCTGCTCCGACGGCACCAGATCGAACGCCGTCCACACGCTCAGAACATCGGGGCTTTGTTCGAGTCGAGCAGCCATTTCCAAAGCGGCGTCCGCGGACGCCGCAACCACGTCGATCGCGTATAGTTCGGCATCGCCTTCGTCCATAAGATCCGTCAAGGTCGTCACCGATTCGGCGGCGGGATCGTTGAGGTGAACGGGATTGTGGTCGAATTGCGCGAATGGCACGGTCAAGGCCGCCGCGAGCGCGAGTAAGACCGTCCCGGCCAGGATGATCGACGGTCCGCGCTGCGGCCGCTCTGCGATGAGCTGGGCTTTTCGCTGAGCATCAGCTCTAGGCGCGGGTAGGGCTTGCAGCAGCGCCGGCAGGATCGTAAAGCTGCAGCCCAGCCCGATGAACATACCGACGCCCGAGATCAGACCGAGCTCCGCGACACCGCGGTAGTCCGTCGGGATAAACGCGAAGAACGCGATCGCAGTCGTTATCGTGCACAGGATAATGGATGTTCCAATGTGACGCGATGCGTGAGAAATGGCGCGAACCTTATCGGTCGAGACGGACATTTCGCGGTAGCGCAGGCAGATGTGAATGGCGAAATCGACACCCAGCCCCACGTAAAGTACGGCGAATGCGATCGAGATCATGTTCAGCGTGCCGACTGCCGCAACCGCGAAGCTTGCGGTAAAGATCAGACCGATGATCAGGGTGAGCAGGGTTGCCGCGACGAGACTCAAAGAGCGCAGGGCGACGATGAGGCAAATAGCCACCATGGCAAAAGCGAGCACGCCGGCCCGTTTGGCGCCCCGCACTACGCTCTTCATTTCGTCATAGCTCAGCGCGGCGGCGCCGGTGAGACGGACGCGAACGCCCGATCCCTCGGTAAAGCCCATCGACTCGACGGTGCTGCGTATCGATGTAATCGCCGCTTCGCCCGGCAGAATGCTGCTGAAATCGAGCCGCGGCTGTATCGTGAAAACGATGCGCGAAGTATCGGGAACGGACCCGCCCAGCATCAGGGTCTGCCACGACATGGGCGTCGGGTCGCCGTCAAGGTAGGCGTTGATGGCGTCTGCGGTGGCGCGGAAAACAGGGTCGAGCCGGAGTTCGGGCCCCTGTTCCCTGACCTCGGCGGCTTCGAGGAGTAATGTCATGAATCCACGCAACCCGGGGTCCGGCGCGAGGCGTGCGAGAAACGGCTGTGCGGCGCTGATTTCGTCCGTGAGTGTCTGCAGGGCGTCGGTGTCAAGGTAGAGGAATTGATTGCGACGAAAGAATTCGATGCCGGCCGGATGAAAGACGGCGCCCGCGGTGAATTCGTTTTCGGCCAGGCGCCGGGCGAGCGCATCGGACGCTTGGCGCGCGAGGTCGGGCGTCGTTCCGTCGACAACCACGACGATGGTGTCGTTGAAAAAAGGAAATGCGGTTTTGAAATTCCGGTACGCCACTTGCCAGGGGAGACGATCGGACAGCATGTCCTGGGTATCGGTGTTGATGCGCACATGAGAAACGGTGTACGACGCACCTGTGCCGGCGAGGGCCAGCGCGAAAATCAAGGTCGCGAGCCAGTGCCGTTGCGCGGCGCCGACTATTTTCTCAATCAGGTCCGGAGCGAGCAGCTCAAAGCGGTTGCGCATGCGGACACAGCCGGTCTTATTGACCGAGGGCGCGAGCGGCCTCGGTGAGCCGGGCCAGCGCTGCCCGATACCAGGCCGCGAGTTTCAACAAGGGGAAGATTTCGCCGGGGTCACTCATCAAATGGCAGACCACTGCGGTCAATCTGCACCGTCCATTCGCGTCGAGCGCCTTTTCTGCGGCGGCCGGGAGAGTGAAACCGGCCGGATCGACAATACACCGGATGGCCGCAAATTTGGCGTTCGCAGAATTCGCCACGCGGGCGATGGCGGCGGACTCCATATCAACGGCGTCGGCGACGTGCGTTGCGTACAAGTCGGCCTTGTCGTGGACCGAGGCAATCGCGCGAGGCGCGGTGTAAAACGCCCCGGTGGCGGCCGCAAGCGGCGCCAAGCGGATGAGAAGCTCCCGCCGCAGGCTGTTATCCGTTGCGCGTCTTTCGCCGCTGTCAGAAACGGTAGCACTCCCGATCAGGAGCTGAACGGGATCCATTGCCGGATTCAAACCGCCGGCGAGTCCCCAGCTCAACAGCGCTTCACAGCCGGTGCCGAGCAGTTCCTCGGCCGCGCGCGTGGCATTTTCGATGCCCGGCCCGGCAAGCTTGAGGATGGGTTTATGAATGCCGAGGAAGCGGGGTGCGCATCCGGAGAATGCCCGGGCTTCCTGATCGAGCGCAGCGATGACGCCGATCCGCATCAAAGCACACTGCAGCGGACCGATCGGACGATCGTTGCCTGCGGATCGCAGGCCGGGTCAAGGGGCAAGATGAGTCCCCGCGATCTCGGCCACGCTGGCGAGGGGGGTCGCGATCTGGCGTTGCGGGAGGCCGGCGGAGCTGAGTTCGAACAAAGCGCGTAAGCGGCGATGGGAAGAAACCAACAGGTTCGTCGTTGCCGCCGTCACCTTGACCGCGCGGCGTGAGATCTTCACTTCGTCACCACTCGAAAAACCGCGATTGCGGTCGACCTTACGCAAGGTCAGCACGGCCATGCCGAGAGCCCACAAGCAGAACCGTCGTACGCCCGCTTCACCGCGCGGGAGTATCAGCGTGTAGCGCAGCGCATTGCGCAGGTGCCCGTGCGCGGTGGCAATGAGTTGCCCCAGACCCTCCTCGAATTGGGGTCCGCCCATCCCGGGCTCGACGCGGCTCAAGGTGACGCCTTTCTTCTCGAAGATATCCCGCGGCAGCCAGCACGCGCCGCGCGCACGGTCATCCCAGATGTCTTTCAGGATGTTGGTCATCTGCAGGCCTTGGCCGAACGAAACCGCGAGCTGCATCATTTCCTTTTCCCGCGGCTTGAGTTCCGTACAGTAATCACAGAATAGCGACGTCAACATCTCGCCGACGACGCCCGCAACGTAATAGCAATACCGATCCATAGCCGCCTGGTCATCGACGCCGTCGAGCGTTTCCTGATCCTGGTAGAACACCATCCCCTCGGCCATGATGCGCACGCAGCGCGCCATCGCCACGCGCTGGGTATCGTTCAGTCCATGGGTGATACGAATGACGCGGGCCGTTTCACGGATCAATTCCCGTTCAGCCGCGCTCGCGTGGCCGGCGAGCCGCGGCGCCAGTTCTTCGGCGAAGGCTTGGGCCGCGCTTTCACCCTCGACGATCGCGATAAAGCGTTCTGAGAACGCGCGTTTGTCGGCGGCGGAGAAGTCGGCGTCATCCTCGATGGTGTCGGCGATGCGGCACAGCAGATAAGCGTTGGACACCGCGCGGCACAGCGCGTCCGGCAACTGCGGGATGGTCAGCGCGAACGTGCGTGACACCCCCTGCAGGATATGCTGTTGGAATTCCTCGTCTTTTCTGCTCGGGGCAGCGTCCATTTCGATTTGCCGCGCGGTTGTCGTCTATCGCGCGGGAAATTCTACACCGGACGGCTAGTGGCCGCAGCCTGGGCCAAAATAGGCGGGCTAAGCGACAGCCAATCGACGATACTCTCAAGATCGGACGAGCACTGCCAAGCGGAGTGAATCTCGGCGAATTACTGACTGGAAGGAACGCGAGAATGTCAACCAACGACGCCGATGAACGACTGCCGATCAAGATAGACAGCACCAGCAACGGCGAATTCGTGCCGCTGCCGCTGCCCGAAATTAATCGCACGGCCAATACCCTGGCGCGTGAGAAAGCATTCGAACACGCACGATGCTTGCGACAATCCCGCCGTGCCTTCCTGCGATCGGCGGCGGGTGCGGCGTCGGTGTTGTTCGCGTTCAACCATGTCCATGCCGCAGCGGGCCGCGACGGCGGCTATTTCGAGGTGGCTGCTGAAGCGACATTTGACGATGCGCTGGCGCTCGAACAACTCGGCGGCAACGAATTCGTGTTCGACGTCCAGGGACACTACGTCGTGCCGCCGAAACTCGCGACCACGCTGAAACCCGGATGCCGCGCGGATCATGAACACCTCGGCCGCGATTACATGCGTTGTATTGGCGCCGAGGCCTTCATCAAGGACATCTTTCTAGACAGCGACACCGACATGATGGTGCTGTCGTTCATTCCCTCGCGGCGCGAGGCGGAACCGCTCACCATCGCCGAGGCGGCCACCACGCGCGAGATCGTCGAGCGGATGGAGGGTACTCACCGCCTGTTGATCCACGGCCGGGTCAACCCCAACCAGGACGGCGATCTCGACGACATGGACGAGCTGGCCGAGCGATGGGGCGTCGCCGCCTGGAAGTGCTACACGCAGTGGGGCCCGGCCGGCGTCGGATTTCACATGACGGATCCGGATACCGGCATTCCATTCGTGGAGAAGGCAAGACGCCTCGGCATCAAGACCATTTGCATTCACAAAGGCATCCCGTTCGGCCGACGGTCCTACCGGCATTCGGTGTGTACCGATATCGGCGCCATCGCGGCGCGCTATCCGGATGTGAACTTTCTCGTCTATCACTCGGGTTACGTGCCCGGGCAAAAAGAAGGACCCTACCAGCCGGGACGGGGCGAAGGCGTGGATGAACTCATCCGCTCCGTCCTCGACAACGGGCTCGGGCGGGGCAGTAATGTCTACGCGGAACTCGGCACGACTTGGCGCATGCTGATGCGCGACCCGCAAGAAGCGGCGCACTGCGTGGGCAAGCTCGTCAAGCACCTCGGCGAGGATAACGTGTTGTATGGATCGGATTGCGTCTGGTATGGATCTCCCCAGGATCAGATCCAGGCGTTGCGGTCCTTTCAGATCACCTCTGAGTTTCAGGAGCGCTTCGGATACCCGGCGATGACGCCGGCGCTGCGCGCGAAGATCCTCGGATTGAACGGCGCCCGCGTCTACGGCGTCCAAGTCGACGAGATCCTCGAGCGCGCGGGTCGCGATACGATTACGGCATCACGCGAGAATTACCGCAACCATCCGAATCCGCATTTCCGAACCTTCGGACCCAGGACGCGCAGGGAATTTATGGATTTGCTGCGCTTGAAAGGCGGTTCACGCGCCTGACGCGCTGCTCACAAGGCCATGACGGGGACGCCGGCGATGTAGACGTGGGCCCAGGCCGCGATGAGAACGTAAATGCCGAGGCCGGCCACCACGGTGACGACGTCGTAGACCGCTTTCGGTTCAGCCACGACCGGACCACGGCCCGTGCGTTTGACCGCGATCAGATCGACCACGCAGAAGACGAGAAACGAACCGAACAACAGTATCGACGCCATACGTGTACCTTTCTAAAATACCCATCTGTCTATATTAAAAAACGTAATTAAGATTAAAATACGAGAAATTCAATGGCCGCACCAATAGGAAATCAAAACGCAGCAAAAAAGCAGCGTGAGTATCACAACGCTCTATGGCGAACGCTGAAGCAATATGAAGCGGACGGTGTGCCTCGTGGTGAAGCACTCAATATCGTAACGACGAAGCTCGTCGACTTAGCGATCCAAGGAGAGCCGTGGGCGATAAAAGAAATAGCAGGTCGCGTAGGCGGGAAAGCACCCCAATTAGAATTTGGGAGTCCCAATATCCTGCTTAACTCGTAATCCGCACATCCGATGCCACACCGCTGTCCACGGACACTGGTACCTAGTCGATAGTTGGGCGTATGCCATGAACAAACAAATACTTTTAATTGTGTTGGTTTTTTCGTTGGGTTACATCGGAAACGATGTGATGAAAGAACTTAATCTATCGGCAATCAACAACGCACACGGAGCTGGTAGTGATAAAGCCTTGGCGGCGCGAATCGAAGGGCAGCTACAGACTACCGGACGGGATCAATACGACGCAGTAAAAGACCTCGGCAGGAAGCCGGTAGCGTTTATGCAGTTTTCCGGCGTTAAAGCCGGTATGACGGTACTCGATGTGATCGCCGGCGCCGGCTATAACACTGAAATTCTATCTGCGGCCGTGGGGTCGGATGGCATTGTTTATGCGCAAAATTCCCATTTCATCTTACGTTTGATCGACGGCGCGCATCACAAAGCGATGCTTGGGAGGCTCAACGATGATCGGCTGCCCAACGTCAGATACATGGTGATGGATCCGGAGGACATGCCGTTCCGTGAGGCCATCGATATGGCGTTCTGGGGGTTCAACATACATGACGCCTATAACTCGAAAGGAGAGGCGGAAGCCCTGCTATTCCTTCACAGCATCAAACAAGCGCTTAAACCTGGTGCGATTCTAGTCGTCAGCGATCACATCGGGGATGCGGGAAACGATAACGCTGAACTGCATCGCATCGAGCCACGCATCATCTTGGAGATGCTCGAAAAAGCCGGCTTCGCGATCGATGCGACATCGGATTTGCTCGCTAATCCGAACGATGACCACACTCAATCGATCTATGCCGACGAACTGCGCTATCACACTGATCGCATTCTCGTTCGCGCGCGAAAACCGGAATAAAGCCCGTTAGGAACCCCGGCTTCAGCGGGTTCTTTTTAGTGTTTCCGTTAAAGAGTGTTTTTCCTCAAGATAACTCTTCGCGTTTGTTAACCAAGTTGAAGTCGCTGGTATGGATTGGAACGACTTACGGCTGGATCATGATTTTTCGGAAACAGTAAAGAAGATCATTAGGCGTGACTGTTATATTGCCAAGGGCGAAGGCAGTCTTGATTATCTTAAGTGTGATCAAATGTGATTAAGCCGATTCTAATTTTTTTATTATATTCAATCTCTGAAAGACCAAATTTATAGGGCAACACATCATGGACTTAGCGGAACTTGAAACACGGATTACTCGGCTCGAAGACATTGAGTCTATTAAGCAACTCAAAGCTCGATACTGCGAAATCTGCGACGATATGCATAACCCGGACACAATCGCTTCGGTGTTTGCGGAAGATGCGATTTGGGAAAGCGCTGATTTTGGTAAGGCAGAGGGTCACAAGGCCATTCGTGAATTATTTCGCGGCTTCCAAAAAATGTTCAGCTTTTCTCAACACAACATTATGAATCCTATTATCGAAGTCAATGGGGATCGCGCCACTGGTATTTGGTACATCATGGGCCCGTGGACCTATGCTGAAAATAACGATAAAAAATGGTTAGCCTTGCGGTATGACGACGACTACGTGAAAACCGACGGCGAGTGGAAGTACAAACATTTACGGGTAGCGCTTCGGATGGTTGCCGACCGCTAGGTAATCATCCCTAGTCGTTTCATCGCTAGCGTGAGCATTCGCAGCTCGGCACGGATGGCGGCACTATCGAATCAAGTCGCGTCCCACACGAATTTCACAAGGTGCTCCATGATATTCCCGGCTGTATGCACGGGCGCGGTCCCGCCCCGCATCATCGGGTCCACCGTTTGCGCCAACATTCGTGCCCGTTCTCCGTGGCGACGGCGTTCAACGTCATCCCGGCCTGAGTGACCAATGCGTGGGTATCAACGGTAATCCGTATTCCGGACGGGTAATCAATAGACATCCTGGTCTCGCTCTCGACGGTTGCTCCGTCCGGTTGCGCATCGGCTCCTCGGGCAGTAGAGCTGTGATCGATTACGAACGGATTGTCTGCGTTAGGGGGTAAAAAGGTCGATACCTTATCAATCGTCGTCGTCCTCACTGAGGACATCAACCACAGTGCCACCGATTTTGACCGGGACCTTGACCACCCAGATCGCGGCATCGGTTGCAGTGTCGACTACAGCGCCAGCACACCCCAAGAGTAGGCAGGCGCATAACTGAAGCATTGTGACGGCAAACAAATATTTTCTCATGTCAATAGTCATGTAAGGGCTGTAACTAATTAAATAATAGTGAATAAATAGTCAAGAAACAATATAACCTCGGTTTAAGTGGGCAAAGGGCTGCAAAACACCAGAACAAAAAGCCTTTGGCGCGAGAACGAGCCGCCCCCATCGGCCTTGGTAAAATTAAAAGTCGTGACACGGCAGGCGTGTTAAAAACTTTCGTCCTCCTTTCTGCCTCTCAAGGACAGGAGAAGGCTAAGGAAAACCGAGACCTAATTACAAAACAAATGTCTCAGTCTCAAATAGAAGAAGCACAGAAACTTGCCCGTGAATGTGTGAAGAAGAACTACAAGGGGTGTTAAGGCCCTAGCCCCCTCACTTGATACTGTTCGTGAAAAACTTGGCCCATGCGCCCGCCTAACGAAACACCCCTTTCCTCAGCAAAAGTCCCGACCTTCGACTCCTTTCTCAAACCAACGATCTAAACCGCTTGCCGGGCCCTTAAGCCCTGGACCGTGGCCCATGGCCGGTGGTACTTAGTCGATATTTGAGCGTGAACTCTGTGGCAACGGAGCGGCCATATGCAAAAAGCGCTGATTCTGTTTTCTTTGCTAATCGTTTCCGGACAGCTGAACATCCGGGCTGGATGACCGAGAACTGCCAAGAGCGGACGTCGTCTGAAGCGCCAGCCTCTTGCCGTCCGGCTTCGGTGCGTGCAGCATCGAGCTTAACGGTAAGCTATTACTTTCGGTAGCTCGTAACGACGGATTCGAATTTTCGATTGAAACTTGTCAGTTGGGGAGATTTTGACATGCCACAAGCCAGGCTACGATTCGGTACTTTTATCCCGCCTCACACACCACCCGAGGAACATCCCGCGCTTGCGCTCGAAGAAGATATGGATCGGGTGATCTGGTTGGATAAGCTGGGTTATGAGGAGGCGTGGATTGGTGAGCATCATTCGACCGGGTGGGAAATCACGAGCAGTCCGGAATTGTTTATCGCCGCGGTTTCTCAGCGGACGCAGAACATACGTCTGGGAACCGGCGTTTCTTCGCTCCCGTATCACAATATTTTCACACTCGCAGATCGCATACGTCAGATCGATTACCACACGAAAGGCCGCGCCATGTTTGGTGTCGGGCCAGGTTCGCTGCCGTCTGACTCTTACATGCAGGGTCTCGATACTTCTAAGGCAAGAGACCAGATGGACGAAGCGATCGGACCCTTGGTTCGCCTTCTCAATGGCGAAACGGTGACGGCGAAGAGTGACTGGTTCAATTTGCAAAACGCACAGCTACAGTTTGTTTCCTACAACGACCGAGGGGTCGAGATTGCCGTCGCGAGCCAAGTCTCTCCCACTGGCGCAACGGCGGCAGGCAAACACGGGCTCAGCCTGTTATCGATCGGCGCGACCTCGACCGGAGGATTCAACGCTCTCAGTTCGAACTGGGCAATCGCTGAAGAGACGGCGAAGGATCACGGCCACGCCATGGACCGTAGCGGCTGGCGGTTGGTCGGGCCGGTGCATATCGCTGAGACACGTGAAAAAGCCCACGAGAATGTGAAATATGGACTTGGGCGCTGGATTGATTACATGACCAAGGTGGCGGCGCTGCCGCTTGCGCCGCCGCCCGGCGCCGATCCTGTCGACCACATGATCTCAACTGGGTTTGCAGTGATCGGGACACCGGACGACTTCGTGGCTCAGATGGATAGGTTGCAGGAACAGTCCGGCGGCTTCGGATGTTTCTTGAACCTGGATCACCATTGGGCAGACTGGGCTGAAACAAGGCGTTCGTATGAGTTGATAGCGCGTTACGCCATACCGAAAATTAATAAGCTCAACCGTAACCGCCTTGCCTCGGAAAAATGGTTGCGGGAAAACAATGATGAACTCAAGGGTCAATTGACTTCGGCCGTACTCGCAAAGATGGAAGAACATGCCAGGCTGAAGGGCAGTGATAATCTCTCGCCGGAGATGGTCGAGTATTTCAGGAAGGCGGAGAAAGCGACGTGAGGACGGTCTGTTCTAACTGGACGGAGCGCGATAGATCCGACCCGGAGAGTGACTAAAGAACCAATAATCAAGCATGCCCGTTCTCTTTAAACTGTCCGTCGTCAGAATAGTTGAGACAGTATGCGTTCGTGGTTAATGGAGCATCTGTCTCTTTGGGCTCGCTGTTGGTTTAAGTTGTTCGCCGTCAGCAACCGTCTCGTATGCCTGTGTCTATAGCGAAATATTTATCGGATAGCAGTTCGATTAGGTCAAAAATCACTCTGCACTCAAAATAAATCGCGTCGGATGTACAGGTTGCAATGCAAATAGATATTGGGGCTCCTATTTTGTTTGCTTGGGAATCGAGGTCTTGGCTTGGCCTTGAGTGGTCGTCTTGGATACCACTCGATGCCCCACTGCAAGCATTCCAAGAACACATCACAACAGAGCTGGGGTTCTATCGCGTCAAGGTTTACTCAAAAGCACGACTGAGCTACATCGGCCAAACCGGTCGGAGCCTCAGAGAGCGTACCCGTTCATCGTCGATGAATATCTACAGACCACAGCATGTTCCCCGTCAGCAATCATGAGACAAGTTGCGGGGTTTAGATAACGGAGTAATTCTAGTTCATCGCGGCTCGACAGGAGAGCAAGATAAGAAAGAGAACTACGAGTCACGAGACGACAGAGCAACACGTCAAAAGCATCCGTCGTGCAACGCGTAAGCAGTATTCAGTCGAAGAGAAGACCCGGGTAGTTCTGGAGGTCTGTGTGGTGAGCAGTCCATCGCGGAACTGTGCCGGCGGGAAGGTATAGCGCAGAGTCTGTACTACGCCTGGTCGAAAGAGTTTCTGGACGCGGGCAAAAAGCGGTTGTCGGGTGATACGGCCCGAGAGGCGATGTCTGATGAAGTGAAGAACCTGCGCCGTGAAGCGAGCGACCTGAAGGAGGCCTGGCCGAGACGCTGCTGGAGAACCGGCTACTCAAAAAAAAAGCATACACGGGGATGGGGGCGACCGAGGATGAGGCTTCCCGTATCAGAGAAGCTTGAGATTATCCGCCTGGTCGAGCGGTCGCACCTGTCGGTGGGGTGAACGCTGGCGACACGGGGGATCGCTTGTTTCTCTTCCAGAGCCCCGGCGAGCGTGCGGAGACTTTTGATCAACACCAGTTACGTCTTTGATTGCTGTAACAGAGCATGCTGCAAATTGAGGCTCAGTAAATCAAATCGCCGCGCCGTTTCTTCATCATCGTCCGCTACAGGCAAACCGGAGCAGCCATTGCTTTAAATACAACGGCGTGATGGAACAAACATAAAAAAAGCCCCTGCGTGACACAGGGGCTTAATTTAAAGCTCAAGGATGACGTCTAGAAATTTTTATTGGTCAGGCAGAATTTTTATTGATCAGATAGAGGATGATTGCCACCGCTATCAAACCAACAAGCCCACCGTCACCTAAAGTTTTAACAATATCTAAGAGATTACTAACGACATCACCGCCGATGAAAGGGATATTGCCGCCAAAAATAACCTGCAGGATCACCGCGACAGCGATCAGCAATAACCCAATATCGACAACCTCTCTCAGAAAATTTTTCGCCATGTCTAACATTCTCTAGCTCTCCTCAAGTGAACAACAACGCGAGACGGTCGCTAGTATAAACCTATAACGTTAAAATTGTGACTTAACTTTGATGGTAACTTTGTCGACGATACGTTTATGTTCTTTAAAGGTGGGAGGAAAATCTCAAAATCTTGAAATTGGCTCTTATTAATTATTGGGGTTGTAGTGGGCGAAGTCTTTTTAAAGCATAAAAACCGAACTTTAAGCCAATTTCTTGTTATCAAAAATTACAGAATTACTCTGTTGGTTCGTGGCTAATGTTGTTCCAGAGATTGCTACCTTTCCGAGTATCCCGATGCATGAAACCAAAAGAGCGCCAGGAGGCACGATATTTGCATGCCTCGAACCTAAAGTCGTCAACTTGTCTCATGGTTGCTGATGGGGAACAAGCGCCTCTATAAATACCTAACCGCGCCCGAAATCTGAGCACGATTTAAGTACCCAGTAAGTACAGGCAGTTCGCCCGAAAGGGCAGACGTCATAAGTGCTTAATTATACGGGATATATTGGTCGGGGTGACAGGATTTGAACCTACGACCCCTGCCTCCCGAAGGCAGTGCTCTACCAGGCTGAGCTACACCCCGACTGAATGGAACGCGCCAGTTCTACGAATTGCGCTGGACGGCGAATTCTACCAGGGCTTCGAGTGCATCTC
>JAYYZW010000059.1:0-18239 GCA_036339995.1 Pseudomonadota bacterium | reverse complement strand
GCGCTCGTTCTTTTCCCGGAGGATTTATTCCATGGCAAAAAATGCATTTTTGGCGACCCTCATAGTTTTTCTGGTCGCATTCGGCGGGCCGAGCTTGGCGACCGACGAGGAACGGGTCGTCCGGGATGCGGTCGAGGTTGCCCAGGAGCTCTTTGTCTCCGACGATTTCTATGATCAGATTGCCGGGGCCGGTACGCTGGTCGACATCGGCGACAAGGAGTCGCTCCAGTTCCTGACCGATTTCATGGACCACGACGACTGGTCGCTGATGCGCGCGGCCATTGACATGATGTTGAGCGTTCAACATCCCGCCGGGGTCGACCTGATCTACCGCCTGGCGTCGATCCGCACTACCGGCGTCTTTATGAAATTTCTCGTTGAATCGATCGCGAGCAAGCCGCGCGAGGACATGGCCGAATTCCTGATGAATGCGGTCGTGGAAAGCGACGACTCCTGGGTACAGAGATACGCCCTGCAGGCGCTCGCAGTCATGCCGTTGGACGATAAGGAAGCGCGGATCACGGCCTTTGCCGAAGACGAATCGACGTACCTGACGGAGCGCGCCTATGCGTACTACGCCCTGATGGATACGCCGTCACGCGAGAATTCGCTGGCCAGGCTCATCGAAATTTCGTCGACTGGCGATAATCTGGCCCAGGAAGTCGCCGCGGTCGGCCTCGGCCTCGTCGACAACGACGAAACAAAAGCGGCACTGGCGTACATGCAGTCCTTGGATGCTCCGACGGTACAGCTCGCTGCGATGGCGAGCGTGGCAGGGTTCGGCGCCGAAGACGCAATTGCAAAGCTGATCGATACGATCGTGAATGGCAAGGGCCTGGACGCCTCGGTGGCGGCGGCCAGTATCCGGCGCCTGCCGGTCGATATCGCGGTACAGATCTCGGAAACACTGATGAGCTGCTGCGAATTGAATTCGGACTCGGCGGCGCGGCTGCTCGAGTCATGGGGATGGGTCGACGCCGATCCCGCAAAAATCTACGATTGGGGCCTGTACCACGAGAATCCCGATATCCGCATGCAGGCCGTGTGGTTGGTCGGTCAACGTGAAGACAGTGAATACCTCGATGAGATCATTCCCATGCTCAAGGACGACGATTCCGGCATCAAAGGTATGGCGGCATGGTCCATCGTGCGCCTGCTAGGAGACAAGTACGACCCCGGCGTTGAAATATAGACAGACGCCACGCTTCGGCCCGCATCCTGAGGACGAACCAGAAGAGAACAGACCGCGGAGCGGCCGTTTGCGGCCGCAGCGATCCGGGCTCATTCAGAAAAATGGGAAACAATGTGCGCTCAACAAAACCGATTAACACATCGAAACTTCCCGCCTACCGACTTACCCTGGCCTTACTCGTGTGGACTGCTGCCGGGCAGGCCGGGGACTTCGACTTTGACATCGCCGAAGCATTGGAACTGTCGCCACCGCCGGGTACCGTGATCTCGAGCGACAATCTGGAAACCGCAGTCCAATTGCTGGACCCCGATTTCGCCGAACTGATAGCTCAGGGCTGGCTGACGATTAGCGTTGGTGAACCCATCTCGTTCGATCCGCACCCGGCTTACATCGAGGCGACAGAACGTTCCGGGGCAAACACCCAACTCGGCGCTAATCCGGGTGAGTTGATTAATTACGTCGCCGGGCGGCCGTTCCCCGGTGAGTTGTCGACCGGCGACCCGCGTGCGGGCGAGAAACTCGCCTTGAACATGCGTTACGCCTACGCCGGTGATGGCGGAAAAATTCCGGAAATGTACTGGCATTACCGAGACATGAGCAGCCAGAGGATCGAGCGGGTGCTTGAATTCGAGGCTGCGCAAATGCGCTTCATGCACCGCCACGTGATCGAACCTACGCCCGAACTCAAGAACAACACGTACAAAGTCTATAGCGCCATCACCCTGACTGCCTTGGAACCCGGAGACGTTCGCAATACTAAGCTGATGATTTTTTACAACAGCGACGACAACGCCGAAGAACAGGGCTGGATGTACGTCCCGCTCCTGCGGCGCGTGCGCCGCGTCGCCACGACCATGCGCACCGATTCATTTCTCGGCAGCGACATCATGATCGAGGATTTCCTCGGCTATACCGGCCGCATCAAGGACATGGAGTGGAGCTTCGGCGGAGTCCGGCACATCCTGCTGCCCATGTACCGTCACGATCAGATCGAAGTCGCGGACAAGAAGGCGCGGCGCCACGACCATTACTTTGTCGATTTTGAAGGGCATTCAGGTTGTTTTCCGAAAGTCACCTGGCAGGTACGCAAGGTCTACATACTAGAAGGGACGCCCAAGCGCTCCGATCACCCTTTGTCCAAACGGTTCTTCTATGTCGACGCGCAGACGCTCGCACCGGTATTCGGCAAGGTTTACGACCGCGGTGGCGTTCTGTGGAAATATCTCATGGCCGGCCTGGCGCACCCCGACTCGCATCTGGAGAAAAATTACGGCAGCGGCGTTCCCATGTTCGACTCGTCCGCCGTGATCGACGTCCAGAACATGCATTGCACGACCCTGCAGATGGTCACCCTCGCCAATATGCCCAAGATGAAGCAACGTGATTTCGAGCCGTCGTCGCTCAATGTGGGTGCCCGCTGAGCTGCCCTCGATGGGACTCTCGTAGAGACACCAAGCACGCAAAGGAAAAGGCGCGTGCGCAGAATGACAGAAAACGAGATGGGGACGCAGTGAGTACAATTACTTATCACTTCGCGAACTTGGCGTCTCGGCGAGCGCAATAATCGTACGGAAATACCAACAATTTCTGCCGATGTAATACACTATCGGACACGCCGCGATTGCGGTTTTCGTTCTATTTGAGCGCGTAAAGCGGTCGATCGGGGCATCCAAATTCGGGAATGTCGATCAGCGCTCCGCGCGCGGCGCAATTCGCGAATGAGCATAAACAATAAGCAGTGCGCAATTGGAGGAATTAAACATGGCAAGCCCGCAAGCAAACGCAATCAAGGATCTTTACCAGCACTGGGTTGAGGCGATGGGCGCCAATCCCGAAATGACGCTCGACGAAATGCGTGATTTGTTCGATGCCTGGGGTGATATTACGGGTGAACCAGGCGGCGTCGATTACATCGAAGTCGATGCGGGCGGCGTTCCGGCGATGTGGGTACTGCCCAAGGGCTGCCATGAGGATCGCGTTGCATTGTGCACCCACGGCGGCGGCTATGTTGTCGGGTCGATGTACACCCACCGCAAGGTATTCGGTCACATCGCAAAAGCCGTCGGCTGCAAGGCTTTGATTCTCCATTACCGCCGCGCGCCTGAGTTTCCGCATCCGGCACAGGTTGAGGATTCCGTCACCGCTTACGGCTGGCTCCTGGACCAGGGCCACAAACCCGAGCACATCTTCACCACAGGCGATTCCGCTGGCGGCGCGCTGTGCACCTCGGTATTGCTCGGGATCCGGGACAAAGGTCTGCCCCTGCCGGCCGCTTCCCTGCCCATGTCGCCCTGGTACGACCCCGAGGGTACGGGTGAAACCCTTAAGACCAACGCCGATAAGGACTGCCTGGTACAAAAGGAAGTACTCGAAGGGATGGCGGGCATGTTTCTCGGTGGTGCGTCAAGCAAAGACCCGCTCGCGAATCTGCTGTGCGCCGACTTGTCCGGCCTGCCGCCCATCTATATCCAGGTCGGTGGTGATGAAACGCTGCTGGATGATTCATTGCGGTTCGAGAAAAAGGCCAGGGCGGCCGGCGTGGACGTCAAGGTCGACGTCTGTCCGGAAATGCAGCACGTGTTTCAATTCATGGCCGGCAAGGCGCCGGAAGCGGACGAGGCCGTGCAGAAAATGGCCGACTGGGTCAAACCGAAGCTGGGTCTGTAAGGCTTGCGATCGGCATGCTTTTGATCGAATCGAACGCAGCCGATTAATCCGGGGCGGCGAACGCTGCTCGGGACGGTTGACACTCAAGCGCCAACATGGACAACAAGGATTATGACCCGCGCGAACTCTTTGACCTGACCGGCAAACGCATCTTCATCACCGGCGCCTCGATGGGCCTGGGCAAACGTTTCGCCTGGACGCTGGCGCGTGCCGGCGGTGAAGTCATACTTGCAGCCCGCAGCGAAGACAAGCTCAAGGAACTGGGCGCGGCCATTGCGGCATTCGGCGGCCGTTTTGAAATCGCCAAACTGGACGTTCGGGATCGGGATGCCATTCGCCGCTGCATCGATGGCGTGGAGGATGAAGGCCCCATCGACGTGCTCGTCAATAACGCGGGCGTCGCCATCGTAGGAGCGCCCGAAAATTACGCAGACGACGACTGGGACCAGGTCTACGAAACCAACCTGCGTGCGCCGTGGACGCTGGCCCAGGCGGTGATCAAGCATCGTGTCGCGGACGGAAGGCCCTGCAGCATCGTGAATATCGCCTCGGTCCTCGGGATCCGACCGCTCGGCCACCTCGCTCCCTATGCGGCGGCCAAGGCGGGCCTGATCAACCTGGGGCGGGAACTGTGCGTGGATCTGGCGCACAGGGGGATCCGCATCAATGCACTCGCCCCGGGCTACTTCGAAACGGAAATGAACCGTGACTGGCTCGTCTCGGAGGCCGGCGAACGCCTGCGGCAACGCATTCCGACGGGGCGCTTCGGACAGCCCGAAGATCTCGACGGCGCCATCCTTTTTCTCGCCTCCGACGCGTCGCGTTTCATGAACGGAAACGTGATCGTCGTCGACGGTGGGCACAGCGCCGGATTGTAAATCGGCAATTCACCCGCAAGCGGATTCCCACGGGATCGCACTGCTCCTAGAGCTACGCTCCTCGTAGGAACTCGCTTGCGGGCGAATCAGTGTCCGATGTACCCGCAATCCTAACTACAACACCCACAACACAAGACGCCAGTCGAGTACTGCGCTTTCCTCGTATTCACCTGTGTCTGCGTTCGCGCGCCGGGCGAAACTCTCGGCTCGCAACTCACAAAGGTCGCCGCCGCCGTTGACGGCTTCCCGCCTGACCAGGGTGAACTCCGTTCGGATGATGTCCTCTTCAAGCACCGGACCGAGATGATCGCAGCCCTGCCAGCCTATCAAGGTGACGATATTCGGCATCGCGCGGCTGATCTGAGCGAGGGCGAGCGAAATCGTGTGTCCACCGTTGACCAGACGTTTGCCGAGATAACTCCGCGAAGCATCGGTATGGGTAAATGCGATGTTGCCGGTCATACGCACCAGTTCCGGAGCACAGGTGACCGTGTCCCGCGGCGCGATCGTAACCTTATCGCCCGCGGCAAACATCAGCGCCGGCACGTTAAAACGCTCCGGCGCTAAGGGCCTGAGGTCCCAATTCGACGGAATCGCCGCACCTAATTGAACATCATCCAGCGCCTCCGGTATCCAGTCGAAGGAATCATCAGCACCCGTTTCGGCTTGTGGATCGCGGCAGAGAATCATCGGGCAGCGCCAGTACTTCATTACGCACTCGCCATCGGCATTCAAGGTTTCCATTTCCAGCGCAAGCATGCCGGTTGCGGCCCGGCCCGGTTTCACCCGGTTCTGGCGTAGACCCACTACTTTGGTCACGGTCTTGAGCGTGTCGCCGATGAACACGGGCTTCAGCAGTAACAAGCCGCGATAGAAGAGATTTCCCTTGACGTGCTGGGAGACGAAAGTCGTCTGGCCGTTGACCAGATTGATTACCAGCATCGGGTGTACCAGCGGTCTTTCCGAGCCAGTGACCGCACGAGACAGCACATGATCAAGGGGCAGGCGCATTCGATCGCCCGTCAGCGCTTGGTAATAAACGGCGTGACCTTCAGTCACGGTCACCGACGGCGCGCCGAAGGTCTGCCCCGTCTCGAAATCCTCGAAATAGGGACCGTCGATGCGATGCGTGGTCATCTCGGATTCTTCGCTGTCACCATGGTGCTCGAATTTCGGCGCGGCGGATGCTTCTAGGAGCCCGCTCGCGGGCGAACCGGCCGGGCCCCCATTCGCCGGCAAGCCGGCTCCTATATCTGGTTTCTCCAGGAAGGGGCCAGGATCTTCGAAAACAAATCACCTAATCGCTATCGGATTGATGATCATCTGGACGGCACCCGTCATGCGCGCCGGCCCAAGCACGAACATGAATTCATACGCCTTGTCGGCGGCGAGTGCCCGCGTATCCATGTTTTCGAGAATGTAAATACCGGCGTAAGTGATGAGGATCTGGTGCACCTTGTAGAGCACGTCCTCTTTCTCGGGCGGCAACACTTCGAGACCCCAGGTGTCGGCGCCGACGGCCATCACGTCTTTCTCGACGAGGTACTCGGCACCGCTGATGCCGAGACCCGGTTCCGCCTTGCCGAACCGCACCGGATCAGACTCGATGATATCCAGCCATCCGGAATGAAACAGGACGACATCGCCTTTCTCGATGCTTACACCCTGTTTCTTTTCACACGCAGCGATGTCTTCGCGCGTGTAAGGCGTGCCTTCCGGCAGCATGTCTTTACCCATGCAGCTTGCCATATTGAGCAGGACGCCACGAGCAACGATTGGCGGCAGGTCTTCCATGCCGAATTTCGTCACGCCGTCGACTTTGGCGAAATCCCGGGCCAGATTGCCGTTATAGAACACGCCGTCGGTCGCTGCATGGCCCAGGCCATCGAGCTGTGAACCGACACCGATCCAACCGGCGATGATGTCGTCGAGAAAATTGAACTTGTTTGAACCGTAGGAGTCGCCGTTGTACTGATTCGGATAGACGATACGAATGTTGAATGTCCGGGGAGGAAAGGCCGGCGTCTCGTCGCTCGTCTCGATACCAAGACGATAAGTTTTGCCCGTCTTGATGAGCTTGGCCGCCTTCAAGGTCAGTTCCGGCCCGAGCATATTGAACGAACCCAAGGTGTCGTCCTGACCCCATTTCGAGGGCCACCATTTCTCCTCGGCGCTGGTCATGCCGGTACACGCCAATGCGATAATCAGCGTAAGCAAACGAACCATCATTGTTATCTCCCGTTGATTGACCGCGCGATTCTAACGCGAACGGCGTTCTTGTCGTTCGGGTTCAGGCAAACTCGGCGCGAATCGACGCCCCGTGTTCGTCCAGCGCCGGGACGCGGGCCGGTTGCGGCGCTTCGTCTCCCGTGCGCCGCACCAGCGATACCCGCTGACCCGAGGACACCACCCCCTTTTTTACCAGCGCGGGATGGTGCTGCAAATCACTGATATCGTTGATGTTGCCGCAGGCGATACCCGCCTTCTCGAGCTTCGCCGCCATCTCTGCGCGATTGAATTGCGTAAAAAAGGCCTCGATTTCCCCGCGCAGGCCGTCCTTGTTTTCGACTCGCGACATATTGGTCTTATAGCGGAGGTCTTCGGTCAACGCCGGGCGCCCGAGAACTTCGATGCACAGCTGCATCCACTCGCGCTGATTCTGCACGACGATGAAGATCGGTCCATCCAAGGTTTCAAACGCGCCATACGGTGCAATCTGTGCGTGGTCCATACCAGTTCCACCCAGGAGCTTGCCGCCATACTCGTAATACGCCAAGGGGACCGCGAGCCATTCCGAGGTCACTTCGAACAGCGATACTTCGACGTGCGCTCCGTGCTCATCGCGCACGCGGCGGATCAGTGCTTTTAAAATTTCGCCGTACGCGGTGAGGCCGGTGGAAATGTCGCAGATCGACGCGCCCACCTTCGAAGGATGTCCCGGCGGCCCGGTTACCGAGCACAGGCCCGATTCCGCCTGGATCAGGGCGTCGTAGGCCTTCATTCCGGCATAAGGTCCGGTCACGCCATAACCCGAAATACTGCACATCACCAGGCGGGGATTCAGCGCCTTGACCGCAAGGTAGCCGAAGCCCAGGCGATCGACCGCACCCGGACGCAGATTCTGAATGAAAACATCCGCCCGCTGAAGCATCGTCGTCAGCAAAGCCCGGTCGTCTTCGCGCTTGAGATCGACTGTCAGCGATTCCTTGCCGGCATTCAGCCACACGAAATATCCGCTGTCGCCGTTGATGACGTCGTCATAGGCTCGAGCGAAATCACCTTCCGGGCGCTCGAGCTTGATCACGCGCGCACCGCCCTCGGCCAGCAGTCGGCTACAATAGGGAGCGGCGACCGCCTGTTCCAGCGAGACGACAAGCAATCCATCCAGGGAAGCGGTCATGAGATTTGGATCCTCCTCACGAAACGAACGACGGTGCCCGCCAAACTTCCCCGCAGATCGAGGCGTGCGATGCCACTATGCGCGTTGCCGTTGTCGAAATACCGTGCACGATAACCGGCGCTTGAAATCCACACGCTTTTCGCCCGCATGCATTTACCCGGCAGTATCGACCGCCGTAGAGGAATCTCAAGACCATTTCTAGTGTGCCGTCCCGCGAAAAAGTTGCGTAAGTCGCGCCGGATTTTTCGTTCCTGGCAAGGCGCGAGGACGTCGCGTAGCGGGCTCTACGCAAGGACGAGCGCGGCTGGGGACGAAAAAGACCAGCGAATTATGAAAGTTTTTCACGGGACGGCGCACTAGGCCGTGCTGTCGTTAATCTTATGGCTTTTCGGCCGCCGAGGTTTTATCCATATCGTCTTCGTCCTTCTCGGCGGGGATTACATTACGGCAAAGGAAGAGGCCTAGTTCATACAGCAGCCATATCGGAACTGCCAGCAGGATCTGTGATATGACGTCAGGCGGCGTCAAAACCATTCCGAGCGCGAATGCCCCGACGATGATGTAGGGTCGCTTTTGACCCAATGATTCCACCGTTGAAATTCCGGTGCGTACGATCAGAAAAGTTGCAACCGGTACTTCGAAAGCGATCCCGAAAGCGAAAAACAGCTTCAGGACGAAGTCTAAATACCGGCTGATATCCGTCATGATGGTCACACCTTCCGGCGCGACCGATGTAAAGAATCCGAATACGAGAGGGAAAACGACGAAATAGCAAAAAACGATACCCAGATAAAACAGTAAGGTGCTTGAAATCAGCAACGGCATCGCCAGGTGTTTTTCTTTCAGATAAAGCCCCGGCGCAACGAACGCCCATGCCTGATAGAAAATGAAGGGGGCGGAAATTAAAACTGCGACGAATAAGGCCAGCTTGAACGGGGCGAAGAACGGTGACGCGACTTCCGTTGCGATCATGGACGAACTTCCCGGCAAGTAAACCAGCAACGGTTCCGCGAGCCAGACAAAGAGTTGATTGGCCAAGGGCATCAGGCACAAAAGCACCACGAAAACGCAAGCCAAGGCTCGAAGGATCCGATTCCGCAACTCGACCAGATGCGATACGAAACTCTGCTGCGTCTGGTCTGGACCTTCTTCCTCTTCGGTCTGATTTTGTGGTTCTTTGGAGGACATTTGGAAATTCACGCGACTGAAGGCGTCGCGATCCAGCCCGATCAGGGATTAGGCCTTGTCTTCTGATTCCTGAGGCGTCGAGTCGGTGGCGGAAATTTTATCCAGGCCTTTCAGGCGTTTGTCTTCAGCAAGGAATTTCTTGCTCACGTCTTTGATGTCCAGGGCGACAGCTTCACGCTCGAGCTCACTGCGCACTTCACGCGCGAGGCGCTGTCCGCGCCCCACCCATTTTCCAGCGGTTCGAATCATGCCTGGCAGGCGTTCCGGGCCGACGACCAGGAGCGCGACGATGGCGATGATGCCGATTTCCCAGAATCCGATATCGAACATCGGAATCCGTCGTCAGACTTTTTCTTTCTCGGCGTGGGCTTCGCCGTCGATGACGCGGTTCGAATCCTCCGCGAGGTGGGCTTCACCTTCAATAACGCGATTTGCATCCTCCGCAGCGATTTCCTCATCCTCGACCGGTTGCTCTTTCATGGCTTTGCGAAAATCCCGAATCCAACCGCCGACGTCCGAGCCGACGCCTTTGATCTTTTTGGTGCCGAAAACCAGCATGACGATGATGAGTATGACTACAAGTTCTTTAATACCGAATGACATCTGTTGCCTCCGATGCGATAAGCAGTACGGTAGTTGCAGCTATGACGGCTTGCTCCTGCGTGACGCTTTTTCCGCCAGACCCGAAATTCCGAAGCGCCTTTCAAGTTCATTGAGCACTTCGTCGAGCTCTATGTCCCTGAATTTAAGCAATATCATGGAATGAAACCACAAATCGGCAGTTTCGTACACAATTTGTTCCCGATCCCCTGCTTTTCCCGCGAGTATCGTCTCGCTGGCCTCTTCATCGATCTTGTTCAAAATTCGATCGATACCGTCCTTAAACAAGCCTGCGACATACGATTCGTCCGGCGACGCGCTACGACGCGCATCGATTACATCCCCAAGACGCTGCAAAATGTCGCTCACCTCTGATCCCTCGTTTTCGATCCGCTGTTATTGTAAATATCTTCCGGTTTGCGCAGGACCGGATCCGTCTCTTTCCAGTGGCCGTTGTCGAATATACGGTAAAAGCATCGTTCGCGCCCTGTATGACAGGCGATGCCCCCGACCTGCTCGACCACCAGTAGTATTGCGTCCGCATCGCAATCGATCCTGACTTCCCGAATGAGCTGGATGTGCCCCGACTCTTCTCCTTTGCGCCAGAGTTTGTCCCTTGATCGGGACCAATAGACCGCGCGACCCTCCTGTATGCTCGCTTCCAACGCCTTTTGGTTCAACCAGGCCAAAGTCAGGACGCGCCCGCTGGCCACATCCTGGGCGATTACGGGAACAAGCCCCTGCTCGTTCCAGACAATTTCGTCTTGCCAACTCACAATCTCACCTCGATCCCCGCGGCCTGCATGCATCGCTTTGCTTCGTCGACGGTGTGCTCGCCGAAATGAAAAATACTTGCAGCGAGTACGGCATCGGCATGGCCGAGCTGGATTCCGTCGACGAGATGATCCAGCGAGCCTACCCCGCCCGAAGCGATGACGGGTATGGACACCGCGTCGGCGACAGCCTTCGTCAGTTGAACGTCATAACCGTCGCGGGTACCGTCTTTGTCCATGCTCGTTAGCAAAATCTCGCCGGCGCCAGCCTCCGCCATCCGTTGTGCCCAATCCACCGCGTCGATTCCAGTTGGATTGCGTCCACCATGAGTGTAAACCTCCCAGCACTTATCCGCATTCATCACCGCCCGTGCGTCGATCGCAACGACGATGCATTGCGATCCGAACCTCGATGACGCGTCGCGCACGAGATTCGGATTTTGTACGGCTGCGGTGTTGATGCCGACTTTGTCGGCACCGGCTTTAAGCATGCGCCGGACATCGTCTGCACTTCGAATCCCGCCCCCTACGGTGAGCGGAATGAACACCTCCGCTGCCACGGCTTCCACTACGTGTACGATGGTGTCGCGCTCGTCACTGCTCGCCGTGATATCCAGAAAGGTAATTTCGTCGGCACCCTGTTCGTCGTAACGCCGTGCGACTTCGACTGGATCGCCAGCATCACGGATATCGACGAATCGTACGCCCTTGACGACCCGCCCACCGTCGACGTCGAGGCATGGAATGACGCGTTTAGCAAGGCCCATCAGGGTGCGGAATTACCGCAAAGCTCGTCAGCCAGGATTTGAGCCTCCGCGAACTCGAGCGTGCCTTCGTAGATGGCCCGCCCCGTAATTGCTCCATCAATGCCTTCCGTATGCACCTTGCATAAGGCGCGGATATCGTCGAGATTCGCCACGCCGCCGGAAGCGATGACCGGCACGTTCAGTTTTCGTGCGAAATTGACCGCTGCTTCGACGTTCAAGCCAGTCATCATACCGTCACGCCCGATATCGGTGAAAACTATCGCAGCCACGCCGTCCGCTTCGAAATGTTGCGCCAAATCCACGGCATCGCGGCGGGATAATTTCGACCAGCCGTCAATCGCAACCTTTCCTTCACGGACGTCGAGGCCGACGATGATATGTCCCGGGAATTCGATGCAAACATCCGATACGAAGTGTGGTGCAGTTACGGCTTTCGTACCAAGAATCACGAACCGGACGCCTGCGTCCAGATATTCCTGGATCGTGTCCTCGTCGCGAATGCCCCCTCCCACTTGAATCGGGACGTCGGGGCACGAGTCCGCGATTTCGTGAATGATGACGGAGTTGACCGGCCTTCCGTCCGACGCACCATCCAAATCGACGATGTGCAGCCTCCTCGCACCGGCGTCGACCCAGCGGCGGGCGACCGACACCGGGTCATCGGAATACACCGTGGCTTTCAACATGTCGCCTTGTTTCAAACGGACACATTTTCCGTCTTTTAGATCGATAGCGGGGATCAAAAGCATCGAACTACCGATGATCGATGGGCGGGAGGGCGGCGGGGATCTACCGATTGCTCAGAGTAGATGACTCTAGGAATAATTATTGGTCTGTATGATTAATGGTAGCACAAGGATCATTGAATATCGTCTTGAGGTCCGCTACAGCTCGCTGACAGGCTAATGAAAAACGATGCGAACTCGTTTTCAACATCCGCGTAGTGTGCTGTCCGGCAATAAACCTTCATCATTCACTGGTCCCCGTGCCGCGCTATGGCGTTGCGACTCTAGCCGTATTGCGAATGCCATCCCTGGCGATCACCCTGCGGGCGCGCTGCGCGCGGCCAATTCTGTTCCCGACGAATTTTCCCGATACGATGCCTCCTCGCGCCGTGTATCGCAACACGCGTCCTGCGCGACTGATTGAAGTTTATTGCGGGACAGCACACTAGTGGGCTTCGTCCCAATTCCGGCCGTGGCCGATATCTACAACCAGAGGCACCGATAAATCGGCTGCATCCGACATCAAGCGGACGATTTCCGGAGCTAGCTGTTCGACGTGCTCGCGCGCAACTTCGATAACGAGTTCATCATGCACCTGCATAATGAGATCGGCCGGGGTTCCGGTTTGGCGAATCCAACTGTCTACAGCGATCATCGCGCGCTTGATGATGTCGGCGGCGGTACCTTGCATCGGTGCATTTATCGCCGTGCGTTCGGCATACTGCCGACGTTGAGCGTTGCGGGCATTGATTTCGGGTAAATACAAGCGACGGCCGAATACGGTCTCGACAAAGCCTTCTTCACGCGCGGTTTCCCGGATTTTCTCCATATAAGTTCGCACCCCCGGATACCGGTTGAAGTAGCGATCGATGTACTCCTGCGCCGCCTGGCGCTCGATCCTCAATTGGCGTGCCAGGCCGAAGGCGGACATGCCGTAGATCAATCCGAAGTTAATGGCTTTTGCTGCACGGCGCTGATCGTCCGATACCTCATCCATGGACATGCCGAACACTTCCGCTGCAGTGGCTTGATGCACGTCGAGTTTCTCCTCGAACGCGACCCTAAGCCCTTCGTCCTCTGAAAGATGCGCCATGATTCGGAGTTCTACCTGAGAATAATCCGCCGCCAACAGTACTTTTCCCTCGGGCGCAACAAACGCCTGGCGGATGCGGCGACCCTCGGAACTTCGAATCGGTATGTTCTGCAGATTGGGATCCGAGGACGATAGACGTCCAGTCGCGGCTACCGCTTGATGGTAGCTCGTATGCACCCGCCCGGTCTGGGGATTGATTTGCTGCGGAAGTTTGTCCGTGTAAGTTGATTTCAGCTTGCTGAGCGCTCGATATTCGAGAATAAGTTTCGGCACGAGGTGGACGTGCTCCAGTTCCTGCAATACTGACTCAGCCGTCGACGGTTGACCTTTCGGCGTCTTGCTTAAAACCGGCAACCCGAGTTTGTTGAAAAGAATATTCTGGATCTGCTTCGGCGAACCGATATTGAAGACTTCGCCGGCTTCGTCATGGGCCTGCGATTCGATTTCCTGCATTCTCTCGTATAACTCCGCGCTCTGCTCCAACAGCATGCTGGCTTCGATCAGCACTCCGCGCCGCTCCATATCGGCCAGGACAGGTACCAACGGCATTTCGATGTCGAGCAGGACGGAGTGAAGACCCTTTGCTTTTCGAATGTCGGGGTAGAGTTTATCGTGCAGCTGCAGGCAGACATCCGCATCTTCCGCCGCATACGGACCGGCCTGATCGAGCGCGACCTCCTCGAAGCCAATTTGTTTTGCACCTTTACCGGCAATGTCCTCGTAATGAATCGTGTGATGGTCTATGTACTTCAGCGCGACCGAATCCATATCGTGGCGCGACGCCGTGCTGTTGAGTACGTAAGACTCGAGCATCGTGTCATATGCAATGCCACGAAGATCGATTCCGTGATTGCGTAAAACGTTGCGGTCGTATTTCAAATTGTGGCCGAGCTTCATTTTGGCTTCGTCCTCGAGCATCGGCTTCAGTTTGGACAAAACCTCGTCCATGTCGAGCTGCTGAGGCGCATCCGGATACCGATGGCCAAGCGGCACATAAGCCGCGCGGCCCGGCTCGCAGGCAAATGAAACCCCAACGAGGCGTGCAAGCATGTAGTCGAGACTTGTCGTCTCTGTATCGAATGCGAAAAGTTCGGCGGCCTTGAGTTCTTCGAGCCAGGCATCGAAGCGATCCATATCGAGAATGATCTCGTAATCGTGTTCGTCACCAATTGCGGGCTCCGGAACAGGATCGGTATTCCTAACGAGCTCCTTCAACCAGGTATTGAACTCGAAATTCTCGTAAAGCTCGATCAAGCCAGCGGCGTTTACTTCGTGGGGTACGAGTTCGTCGAGATCCACGCCGGTGTCGATGTCCGTCATGATCGTCACGAGGCGACGGGTCAAAGGAATCTGTTCGAGGAAAGCGCGCAGATTTTCACCAACCTTGCCTTTGATGTCGTTGGCGTGCGTCACCACCCCAGCAAGGCTGCCATATTCGTTCAACCATTTGACGGCGGTTTTTGGTCCGACCTTCGGCACACCAGGAATATTGTCGACGCTGTCTCCGACCAAGGTGAGGAAATCGACGATCAAATCGGGTTTTACACCAAATTTGTTTTGAACGCCTTCTACATCCAGTATCGAGTCGTCCATGGTGTTGATGAGGTGAACCCGGGCACTGACGAGCTGGGTCAGGTCTTTGTCACCAGTCGAGATCACGACGTCAATTCCCGCTTCTTCTGCTTTCCTGGCAAGCGTGCCGATGACATCGTCCGCCTCGACACCTGGCACCTGCACAAGTGGATATCCGAGCGCTTTGATCATTTCGTGAAGCGGTTCGATCTGCACGGCGAGGTCCTCGGGCATGGACGGTCGATTCGCCTTATATTCCGGGTACCAGTCGTCGCGCAGGGTCGGCCCGCGAGGGTCGAATACGACCGCGAAATAATTGGATTCATAGGCGTTTCGCAGCCGCTTTAACATCGCGATTACACCGTGGATGGCGCCCGTCGGATGGTTTTCGGAATTCCGCAAATCCGGCAGTGCATGATAGGCGCGAAAAAGGTAGGAGGATCCATCGACGAGGACGAGTAATGGCTCTGGCATGCGATTCGGCGCCTCTGGCAAGCGGGGATCCGCACCTCGGGAAACGCCCGCGAGATCCCGATTCGGCGCAACAATTGCGCCGCTATAGGTGATATTCTATCGGCTCTTCAGAACCACCGCTCAGCGTCCACTAGGTTAACCGCATGCGAGCAAGCCTTTCGTATCTTGTCCTCGGCCTGTTGTTCGTCGGGGTGAATCTCGGCGCGACGGATCAAGACCTTGGAACCGTCGTCGACGTTCCGCCACCGCCGCCAATGGAAGAGCCCATCGATCCGGCCGAGGGCGAGGGCTTCGAACCCGAGGTCACGATCATTCAGAAACGGGACGCGGTTCACGAAGAATATCGGCTAAACGGACGCCTTTACATGATCAAGGTGACTCCTGCCATAGGACCGCCCTATTACTACTTGGATCGCGATGGTGATGGGCTGATGGAAACGCGCATGAATGACCTGGCCTGGGAAGTCAAAATCCCACAATGGGTCATCTTCAGTTGGTAGTAAACGCCTCGTCCCAGGATTGATCGAGTCACGAATGCGGAAAGCGTAAGAACGCGTGTCCGTCTATACCGTCATCGAGCGCCGAGAGCTCGAATTATTCCTCGAATCCTTTCCACTCGGCAACCTGAAAGATTACGAAGGCATTATCGACGGCATCGAAAATACCAATTACTTCGTCACGACGGCAACCGGCCAATTCGTTCTGACGGTTTTCGAAACCACACCGAAATCAGAACTTCCGTATTTCCTCGACCTCATGGCCCATCTTGCGGGGCGCGGGATCGTAAGCGCGCATCCGATTGCCGACGGGAACGGCGATTATCTACAACAAATCAAGGGTAAACCTGCGGCACTGGTGCGGCGGCTCAGAGGCGAAAACGTCGAAAATCCGGGTCCGCGTCATTGTGCCGCGATCGGTGCCGAGATGGCAGCATTACACTTGGCCGGGCAAGGATTTTCTGGACGCCGGGCCAATGACCGAGGTCTAGAGTGGCAGGCTGAAACGGGCGAACGCGTTTTGCCGTACCTATCTTCAACGGATCGGTCTCTACTGCAAGTTACCCTGTCCGAGCAGGTAGATATCGATTCAAGTGCTCTTCCTCGTGGCGTTATACATGCCGATTTGTTTCGCGACAATGCCTTGTTCATCGGCAATGAACTGACCGGTATCGTCGATTTCTATTACGCGCACAACAGTTTCCTGATCTACGACCTGGCCGTCACCATCGCAGATTGGTGCTTCGATGGGTGCGGCGGTTTTGACGACTTCGCCGCTCAAGAGCTCGTCCGCGCCTACGATCGGATTCGGCCGATCTCTGAGCTTGAGCGGGCCTCGTGGCCTCATTTCGTCCGTTCCGCAGGACTGAGGTTTTGGCTGTCCCGCCTCAAGGGCAAGTTTTTCCCACGCAAAGGCAGCCTGACACATATCAAGAACCCCGAGGCTTTCAGACAGGTATTGATAGCGGGCCAGGATCAGACGTCCATGATCAACACCTTGCTGCAATAAAAAAGGCCCTCCGATTGGAGGGCCTTTAAGGAACAAGCGTGTGGTTTGGGTCGCTAGTTTTTGGTGACGACTAGATCCACCCGTCGATTTTTGTACATGTTCTCTGGCGTGTCGTTTGGCGCCACGGGTGCGGCTTCACCGTAACCAATAGCTGAGAGACGATCGGCGTTGATTCCCTCGCCAACAAGGTAGGCGACAACCGAGTTTGCGCGCCTTTCGGACAGACCCTTATTATGAGCAGCACTGCCGCGGCTGTCCGTGTGGCCCTCGACACGTACATGTACGGATGCGTTGTCATTCAGCACCTTGACGGCGTTATTCAGAATAGACTCCGACCCGGGCATGATGACCGCGCTGTTGGTGTCGAAATTGACGCCTTCCATTGTTATCAGCTTGACGCCAACTTTCGGACAACCGACCTCATTGACCGCGACACCCTTCGGTGTTCCCGCGCACTGGTCGTTTGCGTCGATGACGCCGTCACCGTCAGAATCCTTCGGCGGAGCCATCTTCGGTTTCGGTTTCGGTTTCGGTGCCATTTTCGGCGCCGGTTTCGGCATCGGCGGAGGCGTCTTATCCATACAGAAGAAATGACCGAGCGCGGCGCCGAGGACAGCGCCTCCGGCCATCGCGCCGCCATCACCCGTGTTAAGGCCGCCAGCGACGACGCCAGCGCCTAAGGTAGCACCGAGAAGTGGGCAAAAAACGGTCGTCGGTTTGATATTCTGATTGGCACAGCCCGCTGTGAGCACGCTCATCACCAAGATCAATCCAAGTCTCTTAATTTTATTCATTGCCGGTGTACCCAATTACTTCTTCTCCATACAGAAGAAATGACCGAGCGCGGCGCCGAGGACAGCGCCTCCGGCCATCGCGCCGCCATCACCCGTGTTAAGGCCGCCAGCGACGACGCCAGCGCCTAAGGTAGCGCCGAGAAGTGGGCAAAAAATGGTCGTCGGTTTGATATCCTGATTGGCACAGCCCGCTATGAGCACGCTCATCACCAAGATCAATCCAAATCTCTTAATTTTATTCATTGCCGGTGTCCCCAATTACTTCGTGCTTGTCGCAGTCCACGTAACCAGATGAATTCGGTTACACCAAATTCGCGGTCAAGCATGCGCAATTAACGTTAGCTTGCAAAAAACAATTCAAGTACTGCGCCCGCTACGACACCGACCACCATCCGGCCGCCGGATTTTATGTCATAGCGTGTATTATTTTTGTTGCGCAATTACAACGATTTAACAACAATAATAATCATAACACAAATTTTGTCCGTTCCCAGCGACCGGCCACCCGAGTTACCGCGAAGCCGTTTAAGGCCCCCGAAACTATACGAGGTAGATCGACGCCAGCCCGAGAAAGGCAAAAAACCCCACCACATCGGTAATTGTGGTCAAA
>JAYYZW010000058.1:0-5199 GCA_036339995.1 Pseudomonadota bacterium | reverse complement strand
ATAATTGCGGTACAGGTCGCGCTGAAACCTTCAACGCCGTTGCCAACGCCGTAATCGATTGGCATGGCAGAGGCGCCACGGAATACAGTGAATTTCCGCCTGAATTGGTTGCGTCGTATCAGCCGTTCACGCAGGCGGACTTGTCGCGGCTCAGGGCGGCCGGCTACGAAGGTAATTTTCGTTCCGTGGCTGACGGGGTGCGGGAGTATCTCAACTGGCTAAATTCCTGAGACAGGTTTATACACTCATATTTGCGCTCTTGATCCCGGTACTTCTACTGCGGCTCTATGTACGCGCCCGCAAGAATCGAAGCTATCTCCAACGCTGGACCGAACGCTTGGGGGTTTATCACGGGAACGTTCCAGCGCAACCCTTGATCTGGATCCACGCCGTGTCTGTCGGTGAAAGTATGGCCGCTGTGCCGCTCATTCGAGCATTGATAGATAATTTCGACGAGGCCGGCATTCTGGTTACCACGACCACGCCGACAGGTGCGGAAACGATCAAACGCATGCTTGGCGAGGACATTCAACACGTCTATTTCCCCTACGATCTTCCACACATCGTGAGGCGGTTTCTTGAGCGATTCACACCGATGATATTCGTCGTGTTGGAAACCGAGTTGTGGCCGAACACGTTCGCTTCCTGTGTCTCACGCTCGATCCCCATCGTTCTCGCCAATGCACGCCTATCGGAGCGCTCGCTGAAATCCTATGCGCGCTTACCGTGGTTGAGCCAGCAGATTATCCGGTCCGTAGACTTTATTGCAGCGCAAACCGAGCAGGACCGGGATCGCTTCATCGCGCTGGGCGCCGCTCCCGAGCGAATCCAAGTATTCGGCAGCGTTAAATTCGATTTGGATTTACCTCCAAGCCTCCACGAGCAAGCGGAGGCTTTGCGACGCCAACTGGGTGTCAACAGACCGATTTTGATGGCCGGCAGCACCCGCGACGGCGAAGAACAGATCGTCGTCGAGGCGTTCAACATGATCGGCAAACGCCTGAAAGGATTGTTATTGGTGCTTGCTCCCCGGCATCCGGAGCGCTTCGACGAAGTCGCCGAAATGTGCCGCGAACGCGGATTGGCGGTCGTACGCTGCTCTACGCGTGCCTATTGTTCTGACGAGACCGAAGTCTATCTCGTCGATGCTATGGGCGAATTGCCCCGCTTTTACGCCGCTTCGGATGTCGCTTTCGTCGGCGGCAGTCTATTGCCCTACGGGGGGCACAATGTGCTGGAACCTGCGAGCCTGGGAACCCCCGTGCTGGTCGGGCCTCATACCCATAATTTTTCGGAAATTTGCCGAATCCTTGAGGTTGGAGGCGCTTTACAGGTAGTGTCCGACGGGGACGAGCTTGCGCGGGCGGCATTCGACTGGTTGGTGGACAGTAACGAACGGGACAGGATCGGTAATACCGGCGCCGAGATCGTCCGCCAGCATCGCGGCGCGACGAAACGGACCGTAGAGCTTATCCGCGGGGTCCTGAATCGCGGATGAACGACTCGCAGCAGCGATAATTACGACCGGCCGTGCCAGAAATTTCGACGGGTCGACATTATTTTGCGGTATGCCTGCTAAACTTGTTATCCGTTGGGTGTTCTAACGGGTTGTTTAAAAAATGACACCATATCGTTTTTCAACCCGCTTCGGCGAAAACTTACCATCCAGCAAGTACTAGATTGTTTGATGGGTGTCGGACCCTTCGCGTACCGGCTGCTGACGAGCGAGATATCAGGCTCCTCGCCGTCCTGCGACCGATGACTATGACACTGAATGGGAGCACTGGAAATGAAAGTTGGCGCGATTATTAGCATTATTTCGGTTACCGCGGCGGTTATGCTTACGGCCGATGGTTTCGCCGCCCAGCAGGTATTCGCCTACCCGAATGCCGGGCAGACCGAAGCGCAGCAATCCCAGGATCGTTTCGAGTGTCATCAATGGTCAGTCGCTCAGAGCGGTTTCGATCCGAGTTCGGCCGCGCCGTTGGCGCCGCGGCCGGCGGTGCCCCCGCCACCGGATCCGCGCACGGGTTACAGCGAACCGCGTCAACGCCGCTCCAATCGCGGGTTCCTCGGCATCGGTGACGGCGGGATGTTCGAAGGCGGCGGCATGATGGGCGATGCGGCCACCGGGGCGGCGCTGGGCGCGGCCGGCGGTGCATTGGCCGGCAACGCCGGCGAAGGAGCAGCGATCGGCGCGTTGGCTTCAACCTTATTCGGCGCCATGAATCGCTCCAGTCGGCAACCCGAGCCGCGGCCGCAACAGCAACAGCGTTCATATAATTACGATTATTACCAGCAGCAACAGGCCCAGGCGGACGCCGATTACACGCGGCGTCAGGATGAACTCGGTGAATACAATCGGGCGTTCGGCGCATGCATGACTTCGCGTGAATACACGGTGAACTGATAGCTCGTCCGGACTTCTTACCACGGTCTGTTGCGCGGGCGATAAAACGTCGCAGTGAAGGGCGCTTGTCTGGCGGCGTCGCGCCTCGCCTGCGTTCGAGCAGGGTCAACTGATCTCGCGCACGCCGCAAGCTGGATCAACGCAGTAACTTCTGTACCGCCTTGAAGTGCTGGTGATCGGCCGCACCCAGCCATTCGAACACGACCGATTCGGCGCTGACGATCGCCACTTGCGATTGTCGAAGGCGATCGAGTGCGTTTTGATAATTTTCTAAACGCCTCGAGCACACCGCATCCTCAACGACAAACGGTTCGAGGCCCTCGTCATGCAGGTCGAAGGCGGTCTGCAATACGCAGACATGAGCCTCCATCCCAACGAGTATCATCTGTCGCCGGCCCAGGCCTGTCACCTCGTCGAGAAATCCGTCGGCACGACAACAGGAAAATGCGACTTTTTCATACGCTCGCGTCGAGTTGGGGAGCACCTCCGTAATGGCGGGATGTGTCAGTCCCAAGCCGTGCGGATACTGTTCAGTTTTCAGTACTGGAATGTCTAGCAGGCCGGCGGTTTTCGCTAGTATCTGGGTATTAACAAGGACCCGATTCAATACCTTTCCCGGCATTGCGTCGCCGAGACGCTGCTGGACATCAACGATGATGAGGATTGAATTTGCTGCATTGCAGGTTTGTTGACCAACCGGGGCGCCCACACCTGATATAAGCTATCTCCCGTGCTATTTCGCCGCTTTCATTGAATCGAATTTTCATCGATCGAGGATTCCCGCGAACCATCGTCCAGCCACGAGTTGGCGATTGCGATATCTTCCGGCCGCAGACTCCCCGCAGCCTGCTTAAGCTGCAGGGTCTCCAGAATGTAATCGTACTTTGCGCGCGCGTAATCGCGCCTGGCCTGTGACAGTCCGCGTTCCGCGGCAACGACGTCAATGGCGGTGCGAGTACCGACTTCGAAACCCGCGCGGGTGGATTCAAGCGCCGTCTCCGACGAAATGACGGCTTGACGCAATGCCTTGACCGAGCTGATCTGTGAGACCACGCCCAAATACGCTTTGCGCGTCTGCCGGTAGATCGCTCGGCGCGTCTGCTGCAGGCGTTCGAGTGCGGCCCGGTGATCGTGCTCCGCCTGGCGAGTACGTGACACCGTGCGGCCTCCTTCGAAAATCGGCATGTTGAATTCGACGCCGATGTCGCCTTGAGTGACCGAAGTACTTCCGAATCGTCCGCCCTGTTTGTTCCAGCCGTGACCACCGGTCACGTCGAGAGTCGGGAAGTGCTGGGCATACTGCACCTGAATCTCGTCTCGTGCAATTTGCGCAGCGAGTTCCGCGGCGGTCAATTCGAGGTTCTTTGTGAGCGCCGTGCGCGTCCACGCCTCGATGTCGGTCGGTTGCGGAACGACCAGCGGCAGCGTCTCGCCCAGGGGGGCGAGATCGATGTGGTAGCTTTCGGTCACCTCCCGCAGCGCTTCGTTCGCGTTTTCGACCTGATTCAGCGCACTGATTTCGCTCGCAATCGCCCGATCGTATCCCGCCTGGGCTTCCTGGACATCGGTAATCGCAATGAGCCCGACGTCGAACCGTTGTTGCGCCTGCTCAAGCTGGCTCAGAAGCGATTCCTTTTCCGTCTGCGCGAATTCCAGATTGTCGCGCGCGGCGAGCACATCGAAATATCGTTCCGATACGCGGATCATCAACTCCTGCCGCGCCGCGAGAACCTCGAGCTGCGCCTGTTGGACACGTTTGTCGGCCTGCTTCAACGCAATGAACCGATCGTGGTGATAGATCGGTTGTGAAAGATTGATTCGGTAGTTTTCAGTGACAAAACTGATGTTGCCGCCGCTGCCGAAAGTCGAGGCGTTCTCGATATCCTGTCTGACCCACGATGTGCCCGTCGAAAAGGAGAGCGTGGGCAGAAAAAGTTCGGCTTTTGCCTGGGGTACGTCTTCGGCCACCGAGAGGGCCTGCGCCTGCGCTTCACGGTACTTCGGATCCATTTGTTCTGCTATTTCGAGGATGGAAAGCAGATCATCGCGGGCGTCACAATTTGTGCCCGCAAGGACCAGGGTGAGGCCTACCAGACGAGCAAGGAGTGAATTGGGACGAGGAGACATGCGGGCTTTGATTTCTTATTCAGGTACGGGCCTCACCCTGCCGTGACATCGGATCTCGCACCGAGGGTGATCCAATCGTCACAGTGCGCAGTGCAGCCCACCGGCCGTGATTCCTTCATCACACGACGCATAGCAGCCTGTCGGACTTAGGGAATCTACTCGGCAATTGCTCCTGCATTGCTCTACCTCCTGCATCCATGCAGTCGTGCGGCGTTGGGATAGCGGTCCAGATGCGCCATGGTTTTGTTCAGCGCGTCCCTGCGCTTCACCCCTTCGGGGCTGTCGCGAAAATTCGTTCCCGACGAATTTTACGTAAAATAGCCACACTATTCACATCAAACCATGACACATCTGGACTGGCTTTCCCAACCGCCTCGCTACGTTTCCCTAAGTCCGACAGGCTGCTAGAAGTGAAATTCGGGCTCGGGTTCGGCGCCGATCAAGGGCGCGAGTTCGGTCTCAAACAAGATCTCGTCGCTCCAGGTGTCTTCATCGACACGGGTGATCAGCGCGGCCTCCATGACCGGAGGCGCGCCAATGATGATGAACATACGGCCGCCGATGCTCAAATGCTCTTCTATGGCCTTGCGTCTGGCCGGTGAGGACCCGGTGACCGCGATTACGTCATACGGAGTTGCATAACTCCACCCGTCCAGTGCGTC
>JAYYZW010000057.1:0-8866 GCA_036339995.1 Pseudomonadota bacterium | reverse complement strand
GGGCGAACGGACTCCGGCGGCAATACTGGAGACGGGCGTATCCGGGCTGGCTGTTGGAGCTTCGATAAATTAGCGGTCGTCCCGGAATTGCCGTCGGAACAGTTCGCGACGCTCCTGGGCATCGACGGTCAAGGTGGCGATGGGCCGCGCCTGAAGGCGGTCAATGCCGATTTCCTCGCCCGTTTCCTCGCAATAGCCGTATGAGCCGTCCTCGATTCGCTTCATCGCTTCATCAATCTTCTTGAGCAGTTTTCGGTAACGATCGCGTGTTCTAAGCTCAAGGATGTTGTCACTTTCGCGACTGGCGCGTTCGGCTTCATCGCCGACATCGCGTATTTCGGATTTCAGATGTTCTAGCGTTTCCTGGGATTCGATGATGAGTTCTTCACGCCAGTGCTGCAGCTTGTTGCGAAAATACAGCATGTGCTTCGGGCCCATGTATTTGTCTTTGGGCGAGGGTTTATAGCCTTTCGACATCTTCACTTTGTCGAGGTCGAAAGTACGCGTGCGAATCACACGCGTTATCGCCGATGCAGTCTTGGCCGCAGCGACTTTAGCGACCGCCGTATTCCGCCCGGCCCGAGGGCTACGCTTTTTCTTGGCAGGAGCTTTTTCTACGCGCGCGATCGAGGTCTTCTTTTTTGCGACTTGCTTCTTTTTTGCGACTTGCTTCTTTTTTGCGACTTGCTTCTTTTTTGCGACTTGCTTCTTTTTACCTGCCTTTTTTGTCGCGTGTTTTCTTTTTGCCGGCGTCTTTCGCGACGTGACCTTTTTCTTGGCTATTTTCTTCTTTGCAGTTTTTTTCCTGGATTTCTTTACTACCGCTTTCTTGCTGGGCGGCGTTTTCTTCTTGGCAGTTTTCTTGGGCACTTTTTTCTTGGGTATTTTCCGCGCTGGTGCCTTCTTTTTCACGGTCTTTGTCCGCGTCGCTTTCTTTTTCGCCGCTGCGCGAGAACTCGCTTTCTTCGCAGAGGATTTCTTTGTTGCTTTTGCCACGGCTGTTACCTACTCGTGAGCCTTGACTCATCGTTAAATTGCCGTACGGTGGCCGCCATTCGCTTGATTCGCAGCTTAGGTTCCGAAAACCGGGGCGCAACATTAATCATTTTCACTGGTGAGCGCAATATTGCGCCCGACGGGAATCTTTTGACTGGCGGCTATTGTTTCGAGTTAGTTCCCGCGGCGCAGAATATCGAATTCGTTTGCCGTGCGGCAATACTGTACATATGGAATGTTCAAAGCTCCTTTCACTGGCTCCACCATCGGTCGAGTTCCATGCGAAGTGCGCCATAATTCAAGGCGTCAGATGTGCTGCGTTCGGTACGTTCCAAACGCACGAGACCGATATGGGGTGCAAACCATTCCTTGCTCGTGACTTCAATATCGGTACGGCCGATGGTATTCCCGACGTCGGTATTGGTCGTACCGCGGCCAGATACCAGTAGGCAGCCGGTGAAGCGGCCGGCGGGCGTCTGCACGGTTTCGCTCAGCGATTCAATTCGATACTCGACCTCGACCGGGACGTTGATTCTGAATAGCGTTTCCCAGGGCGGTCCCGTGCTCTCGAGCACGGACGTCGTTGTGGTGCTGCGCCAGCGCTGCGCTAACGCGGGTGCGTGCGGGAGGATCAGTCTCTTTTCCTGATGATACGTGATGGCGCGACCCCGGCGGGGACGCTCCCCTATCCTGTAAACACCGTCGGCGTTCAGCGCATAGTAATAGCGGCGTCCGTCCATGGTTTCTCGTATCGCCGTGCCCTGCCCTGTGCCGACATCGGGGGACACGGTGTAGATCGCGTAGCGCAATTCGCTGACGCCGTCCATCGTGGTGCGCTCGATGCGATACTGCCAGTATGATCCTGCTGCCAGGGGAAAGAACACATGTTCCGAGGGCGGCCGCGATAACCCGCAATCTTCCAGCAATGCCCAGATCCCGATGCAGGCCAGGGTGCGGCAAGCATTACTCCAACGCATAACTTATTCAGAGGCTCCGTAAATACCCAGTGCCCAAAACCAATCGCCATCATAATGTTCCGGTGCGCAAGATTCTCGACGGCGCTTGGGGATCGGGAAGCCTGCGGAATCAGCAACGCGATTCGGATAACCGGGTGCGATTGCTTCCCCTATGCAAACGGGTCTAGTAAACTCTGCGCAGCACGCATCCGGGCGAAAAACACGGGCCGATTTTGCTCCGCGGGACTTGAAAATGAGAAGGTCCCCAGGGTTGGTGAGTAGCGAAAATCGAGCCGCAACCGCCCGCGCAAAGACTTCGAATCATAATTTAATGTGGATGACCGGCTGCCGATTCGCCGGTGTAGTAAGGGGATACACATGTGCAGTCGAATGACTTCGGTCCTGCTGGCGGCAACGCTCGGTCTGCTTGCGGCTCCGGTTTTCGCGGACGGCGATGCCGGCGCGGGTCGTCAAAAGGCCGAAACCTGCATGGGGTGTCATGGAGTCAAGGGCTATTTCAACGTCTACCCGACCTACCATGTGCCGAAACTCGGCGGGCAGGATGCTAAGTACATTGCAAGCGCGCTGAAGGCTTATCAACAGGGCACGCGCACGCACGGCACGATGCACGCCAATGCCGAGAGCCTGAACGATCAGGACATCGCCGATATCGCGGCATTCCTGGAAAACTACGAAGACTGATCTTCAAGCGGCGTCCGGCGGCGCTGTGGGGGGGTATGTTGTATGAAGCTTAAAAGGTTCATGGGAATTCTCGTGTTGTTGGGACTGGCGTTCTCCACCGGTGCGGTGTTGGCCGCTGACGAAGCGAGCGATGATGGGGGCATGAGCTTCGATGCCAAGCTGCAGTCGTGTTTCGCCTGTCATGGGGAAAACGGGGATAAACCGCTGCTGCCGGATTATCCGATCCTCTCGGGGCAGTACGCCGATTACCTCGTCCAGGCACTCAAATCCTATCGCTCCGGCCGTCGCCAGCATCCGATCATGAATGCCCAGGTCATGGCGCTTGGCTTGACTGATGCCGACATCGAGGGGCTGGCCGCGGATTTCTCCGCAAAGAGAGGCTTGATCAACCTCGGCAAATAGGCGCTGGTTAGCCTAAATCAACAAAAAACAGAATTAATATCTAATTTTATATTCCAATTTCTAATAAGGCGGTCCTGCCCAATCGGGATCTGCTTTATAATCCCTACCCAGCAGATGCCCCAATTCGACACCGCGCGAGGCCGTCACCCCGGTGGCAGCCTGGTCGGCCGGCCCCGGAGGGCGGTCGATAGAGGATGAGCGTCGGATCGATGCTGCGAGACTTGGCGTCACCCGGCCCGGTCCACCACGACACATAAAAGAATCCGGTCCACCACGACACATAAAAGAATAATGAGCACGCGATCTTCAATCACCCCGACACTGTCCACGCGCAACGGATTTATCCCACGTAAATTCCGCGTCTATACGGAGCGGCAGATCGATCAAATCGAACCCGTATCCAGGCTCGATCCCGAGCAGCGCTTCGCCATGCACGTCGTGGCCAACGTCCTCCCATTCCGGGTCAACCAGTACGTCATCGATGAGCTGATTGAGTGGGGCAATATCCCGAAAGATCCGGTCTTTCAACTCACGTTCCCCCAGCGCGGGATGCTGGACGAGGAATCGTTTTCCCGCATGTCATCGCTTCTCTCCGAGGAACCCGATGCCCGTGAAATCCGCGCATTGGCGACCGAATTGAGGCAAACGCTGAATCCGCACCCGGGGGAACAGAAAACCCTCAATGTGCCGCACATCGACGGCAAGCCGCTGCCGGGAATGCAGCACAAATACGACGAAACGGTGCTGTTCTTTCCAAGCCAGGGGCAGGTCTGCCACGCGTACTGCACGTTTTGCTTCCGTTGGGCGCAGTTTGTCGGCGACAAGGTGCTGCGCTTTGCAGCCGCAGAAGCGGGCGAGATGAAGCGTTATCTCGCCGAGCACCGCGAGGTCAGCGATCTGCTCGTCACCGGGGGCGACCCGATGGTGATGAAAACAAGCAACCTCCGAACCTATCTCGAAGCGCTCCTGGCACCGGAACTGGAACACGTACAGACCATCCGCATTGGCACCAAGGCGCTGAGCTACTGGCCATACCGCTTCGTCACCGACGGGGACGCCGACGAGTTGCTACGCCTTTTCGAGAATTTGGCGGAGCGCGGCAAACACGTCGCCGTCATGGCCCACATCAACCATTGGCGGGAACTCGAACCGCCGATCGTCGCCGAGGCCATTCGGCGGCTGCGCGACGCCGGGGTAGTTATCAGGGCGCAAGGGCCGCTGCTGGCACATATCAACGATGATGCTTCGGTCTGGGCGCACCTCTGGCGTGAAGAGGTCAAACTGGGCATTTATCCCTATTACATGTTCGTCGAGCGCGATACCGGCGCCAGGCGCTATTTCGAGGTGCCACTCGTCGACGCCTGGCACATCTACCGCGATGCGATGAAGGGTGTCTCGGGGCTTGCGCGCACCGCGCGGGGGCCGTCGATGAGTGCCGGGCCGGGTAAAGTCGAGATCCAGGGCGTGACCGAGATTCACGGGGAGCGGGTATTCGCCATGCGGTTCATCCAGGGTCGGAATCCCGACTGGGTACAGCAACCGTTTTTTGCCCGCTACGACGAGACGGCGACCTGGCTCGATGATCTTGAACCCGCGTTCGGGGATCGCGAATTCTTCTTCGAAGCCGAATACCGGGGCATGCTCGCACCCACCGCTCGTTGACTGACGCCTGACACGGCGCCGAATCTACGAATTTTCTGCAAGTTTGGATGGTCCAATGACTTGATCCGCGGCGCGGTCGTGCAAGGATCCGCCTAATTGAGTTCTAATGACCCCGATATTGCGCAAATTTAAACAAGCTTCGGTTCCCGTACTCATTCTGGTCCTCGGGCTGGCCTTGGCCGCGTACTTCGTGGGCTCGCGTCCGCGCGCGCTGCCGAAATCTCCGGAAGAGAAAGTTTGGCCGATCGCTGTGACCGAGGTCACGCGTCGGGACGTGCGGCCCGACATTCGTGTTTTTGGTGAGATCCAGGCGGGCCGCGAGGCCGAGATCCGCGCCATGGTGGCGGGGCGCTTGGTGGAGTTGAACCCGGATTTCCGTAATGGCGGGCTCATAAGAGCCGGTATGCAACTCGCCAAAATCGATCCCGTTGACTACGAAATTCATCTGGCCGAGCAGCGCGCTGAACTCGCACAGGCCGAGTCGCTGCTAAACGAATACGAACGCGAACGCGATTGGGAATCGAAACTCCTGACGAACGCCAAACGGCAGGTCGAACTCGCCCGGCGGGGTCTGGAGCGTGCAACCAAACTCGCGAACACCGGGCGCGATAGCAAGAAAGCCCGGGACGACGCCGAAATTCAGCTCGCCACCGCCGAGCAAACTGAGCTGCAGAAAGCACAGGCGACGGCGCGGATGGCGGCACGGATCGAGCAGCAGCGGGCGGCCTTTCAACGTGCGCAAGCAACCCTCGCCTCGGCAGAACGTGATCTCGCACATACCCGGGTCATTGCACCCTTCGACGGCCATATCGCCGACGTGCGGCTCGCGCTTGGTCAGCGCGTCGCCGTCGGCGAGAGCCTGGGGCGTCTGCTCGCCGCAGACGAACTCGAAGCACGGTTCGAAATTCCGGAAGCAGATTTTTCGCGCCTGGTGAAGATCGATGGAGGCGGGAATGCACTGCAGGCGGTGATCGGCCGTAGGGTCGAAATTGACTGGCGTCTCGGCGACGAAACACTGCGCTTCGACGCCCAGATCTCCCGGATCGGAGCGGAGATCGACGCCGCCATGGGCGGCATCGAGATGTTCGCCGTCCTACGCGGCAACGCGACCAAGGCCGGCCTGCGCGCCGGGGCGTTCATCGAAGCTAAAGTGGCCGACGTCGAATATCGTTCGGTTTTCGTCGTGCCCGCGAAAGCGGTCTCCGACGAAGGCCTTGCCTATGTATTTGATGGTCTGCGATTACAGCAGGTCGAAGTACGCGTGTTACGGAAAATGGGCGACGAATTGATCATCGACGGACCACTTGATGACGGTGCAAAAGTAGTCGCCAAACAATTCGCCGGCATTGGTCCGGGACTCAAAGCACGGGCCTTATGAACACTAGCTCGCATATCTCACCAAACCTTCTGCGGCGGCGGCCCAATGGCACGCCCTGACTGGCGTTCGCTCGGTCGGAATGCTCAACGTAGTACGGATGCCATCCCTGGCATCCGCCCTTCGGGCCCGCCTTCGGCGGTTCAAATTCGTTCCCGACGAATTTGTGTCAACTACGCCTGCGCGTTCCTCGGTCGCGACAAGTCCGCTGGGAGCGGACTTGAACAGCCGTCAGGCTGGCCCGAAGGGCGAAGGGTAGGACGCCCGGAGTTACGCCAACCATGCCGCACCCTTGAACCGCCTCGCGGCAAACGCTGGTGAAATATGCGGGCTAGACGGTCACAAGGATTTAGACGTGCAGGTTGCGTTGGCGGGGCACAGCTCGGCAAACTCGGGCGTTGCCGCGATCAATGCGGGTCCCCGCGTGCGGTCGGCGGGGGTGTAGCTGTAACGCGCGAAAAACGTCGTCGCCGTCTGAGTTAGCAGGTAAAGCGTGCTGATCCCTATGGCGCCCGCCTGCTTTTCGGCATGAGCCAACAGCCGGGATCCGATACCGGCGCCGCGCTCGTCTGCGGTTACTGCGAGAGAACGCAGCACACCGTGTTCCCCATGGACTTCGATCGCCAAGACGCCGCGTATGGCTTCGGGCGTGCCCGCGGCGAAAAAGCGCGCGGCTGAGTCCGGGGTGAGGTCGGCGGTGGGCAGTCCGTTGGCTGTAAGAAGGGCCAGCACGGGTTCACGCGGCGGGTCGTCGAAAATCCGTAGCGTGTTCATCTCGCGTCCCTCACAGGCCGCGCCGGCCGAGTGCCGCCGCCTCCGGATGCACACTGGCCGCGGCGCTCGCGCGGGTATGCACGTGCGAGAACCACGCATTGATGTTGATGAGCCCGCTGTCCATCGATTGTCCGGCGCCTTCGCCAAAATCAAGCGCGCAATAGAGGATGATGTCGGCCAGCGTGAAACGATCGCCGCAGATATAGGTTTTGCGTTTCATCAGGCTGTCCAGCCAGGCAAGCTCGATCTGAACCCGCCGTTTCAATCCGTCAGCCGCTTCCGGAATACAGGGTATGCGATCCTTGAACACCTCGAGCCCCAGGGAATAGCGGTAGCCGTTGTAGAGGTGTTCCGTAATGTTCAATTCGATCCGGCGTTGCCACATCCGTTGCTCAGCCTTCTCCTGCGGCGTATTGCCGATCAGGGGCGGCTGGGGATTCAAGTCTTCGAGATATTCGCAGATGGCGACGGTCTCGGCGAGCCAGGTGCCGTCGTCGAGTTCGAGCGCGGGCAGTTGTCCAGCGGGATTGTTGTCGCTGTAAGGCGGTCTGCGGTTTTCGGCGCCGAAGACATCGATTTCCTCGAATGGAACATCGATGCCTTTTTCCGCCATGAATATCCTGACGACGCGCGGATTAGGGCCTGGTGAATTGTAGAATTTCATGCGCGTACTAGTGTCCTGTCCCGTGAAAAACTTTCATAATTCGCTGGTCTTTTTTATCCCCTGGCGCGCCCTTCCTTGTGTAGAGCCCGCTACAGGGCGTCGTCGCGCCTTGCCAGCGACAAAAAATCCGGCGCGACTTACGCAATTATTTCACGGGACAGCACACTAGATGCCTGGTGGTCGGGAACCGATTCCAGCCCCTCACAAGGTTTGGGCAATTTTACGGGCGCCGTCGAAAAATGCGGGTACGCTCAAGGCGATGTTCTCCCATATCGGATCGCGCCGCTGACCCTTGCGGTGGAGTTTGACATTCAGACACGCGATGCAACCGATGCGGTATCCGGCGAGTGCCTGGTACCACGGGATAACGTCGAATTCGCGGCCCATCTCGCTTTCGTAAATCTGGCGGATCTTCGCGGGCGTCAATGGATGAATCGGACGCCATTTCTTGGTCCAGTAGGATCGGTCTGCGGACATCATCATCCAGCCCAGATCGAGGAGCTGAGCTCCGATGCCGGACAACTCCCAATCGATGATGCCGCTCAAGCTGCCATCGTGATAGAGCACGTTGCCCGGTTGGTAGTCGCCGTGAAAGAGTCCGCCCGGTTCGCCGTCGGGCACTGTATCGAGCAACGCGCGTTCGCACGCCTCGGCGCCTTTGACCCAGGCCGCCTCCGGCGCTTGCGCGTAAATGCGTTCCCAGCGCCGGATCTGCGATTCCAATGCTTCGGGGGTTTCCCAGTCGGGCAGATGACGGCGCCAGTCGAACAGGTGAATCCGAGGCAGGGCGCGCGCGCATTGTTCCCACAGTGAATTTGACTGTGATTTACTGCGGTCGAAAACCGCCGGGGGATCCCACACGAAGAAAACCCGCCCGGGTAGGCGTTCCATGATGATGAATGGCAAGTCGAACCAGTCGTTTTCGTCGAAGGCCCATGGGACCCGCGGTACCGGGACGCCATCGGCGTGCAACGCGCGCAAAAGTGGTGCCTGGCGATAGACGTCGGTGTTGCCTTTGCGTTTGACGCCCTTCGGCGGTAACTTGATGACGAAACCTTTCGTCACACCGCTGCTCTCGACGATATCGAATAGAAAAGTCAAGCCAGCGTGGCCGTCCGATTCCGTGAGTGAACCCAGCTTCGTCGATGTGCCGATCTCCTCGGCGATGAAGCGCCCGAGTCCGGCGCGCAGTTCTTCGGAATCCATGTGTACGAATCGCCCCGGGGTCGCCCTTCGTGAGGCGCTGATGATAACGTTACGCCATAGCGGAGGAAAACGATGACAAAGCGCTCGATCGGTGAGGGAATGACATGGATAGCCGGCATCGCGCTGGTA
>JAYYZW010000056.1:0-17155 GCA_036339995.1 Pseudomonadota bacterium | reverse complement strand
GGCGGCGCTCGCCAAGCTGGAGGAGCTTCAGATCCACGCGGAAATCGGCGGCTACGTCTGCGGTAAAAATTGCATGGTCCAGGATGGCTTCAGCAATATGCGGATGTGTTCCGAAACCTCGCGGTAAGCGGAGTCGGCGATCATCTGCCGGGTTTTGCGGCGGACGGCGCCAGCCCGAACCCATGAACGACTCGGCATCCGACCGCGTCATCCGCAAGGAATCTTCGTGATCCCCCGCCAGTTCTTCGACGAGAGGACTCAGCGAATGGCACGGCCCACACCAGTCCGCCCAGAAATCGACCAGCACGGGCCGTTCATTCGATCGCTCGATGACGGCGGACGCAAAGCTGTCGCTGTCCGTGGCCACCACGTGGGAAGTCGCCATAGCCGCCACCCCGGGAAGATGGTGTCGTGCGTAAAGTATGCGCCTTAGATTTGGGGATTCAACTACGTCGTAAACAACGCCACTGTAGGAGCGCGCTCCTACGGCGCGCTCGATTTAGTTCGGATCCGTTGGCTAGCGAATTATACTAGTCCACTTCCGAGATCAGCCGGTCGCGCACCTCGCGTCTCAGGATCTTGTTGGCCGCGCTTTTCGGCAGTTCGGGCCACAGCGTGATGTCCTTGGGCCGTTTGTAGTTGGCGAGACGGTCGCGCGCGTGCCGCATCAGCGCCTCGGTGTCGAGGTTGGCGTGCCCGGCGACCACAGCATGGATGCGATCCCCCCATTTCTCGTCCGGCAGGCCAACGACCGCGGCTTCCACTACGCCGTCGAACCCCATCAAGACGTCTTCGACCTCCCGCGGGTACACGTTGTAGCCACCCGAGATCAACATATCGTTTTTGCGATCGACCAGGTAATAAAAACCGTCCTTGTCACGGTAACCGACGTCGCCGGTGTGCAGCCAGCCGTTGCGAAACGCCTTCTCGGTCTGTTCCGGGCGATTCCAGTAGTAGGCCATGGTCTGCGGTCCGCGGCAGACGATTTCTCCCACCTCGCCGGCGGCAAGCGGATGATCGTCGTCGTCGAATACGGCGCATTCGACGAACGTGAACGGCCGCCCGCACGAGCCTTCGCGATCGTGGTCCTGCGGGCTCAGACAGGTGATCAACATCGGGCTTTCGGCCTGCCCGTAACACTGCGCGAAGACGCGTCCGAAACGTCGTTCGGCCCGTTGCAGCAGACTCGGCGCGATCGGCGACGCACCGTAGGCGATCTTTCTCAAGGCGAGTTCGGTGTCGTCCAGACCCGGCTGCTCGAGGATCATCGCCAGCATGGTCGGCACCAGAAACGTATGGCTCGCCCGCTCTTGGGAGGCCAGTTCGATGAACGCCGCGGCGTCAAATTTTTTCATGACCAGCGAGCGTACGCCCCGCGACAACGCCGGTAGAAAAAAAGCCCCCGACGCATGTGCGATCGGCGCCGCGTGAAGAAAGGTATCGCCTTGCGCGAGATCGGGTACGAGATCGATCAAAAAGCCGGAGAGTTCGGCGAGTTCACCCCGCGTCGTCAAGGTGACCGCCTTGGCTTTGCCAGTCGTGCCACCGGTAAAGCCCAGGCGCAGCGGCTGATCCAGTTCACGATCTACTGCACAAGGCGTCTCGTCCGCGTGCCGCAGCATGTCGGCGAATTCGTCGCGCCCGATTGAAATCCCGATTTGGATGCCTGCGATGTCGTCGTGGATGACCGCAAGGCTGCCGCTGTCTTCGAGTTTGTACTGGTGATTTTCCAGGGTCTCGCGGGTATTCATACCGACGCGGACGAGCCCGGCCTTGGCCAGCGCGTAGTAGGCGATCAGACACTCGATGCTGTTGGGCAGTAGAACGGCCACGCGCTCACCGGGTTCGAGACCGCGCGCGAGCAGCGCATTGCCGAGGACGTCGGTCAGGCGGTCGAATTCCCTGAAGCTGAGTTCGCGCGCGTCTTCCGTTAAGCAGATGGCGTCGCCGTAATAAAGAGCGGCGCGCCGGATGAGTGATCCGATTTGCATGATTCGATGTTCCCGGTGGGCAACGCCCGCTCGCACTGGGCACACGCATCGAGGGCTCCGCGATTATAGCGGGAAGTCGCCAGCCTGGATTTCTCACCACAGTCTATTGAGAGGGTATTGGGCTAGTCCCTTGATATCGATGTCCATTCCAAGCCGGCCGGCATGGTCTCAGGCTTTCGGTTGTAGGACAATCGAAAGCCTGAGACGCGATCGACGGCGTTGGGACGATCACGAACTGAGCGGTACCGACGAACGCATCGCGTGCCGCCTTGTTTCTCCGATCCAGGCCGCCAGTGACACCATAGAATGGACACCGCCACCACCCAACTGATTGCAGACGAGCTGCGCGACCCCTGCTGCGGCTTCAGCATCGGCTGCCTCGGGGCGCTGGCGGAATTCCAGGACCCCGGCGCCTGCGCTCCGGCGGCCACCGGCAACGGGGCACTCGCGGCGTCCAGCGATCGCGGCGCAATCCGGATCGAATCCGCCGTTTCCGCTTCAGCAGTCGCTTATGAGGCGTTGTCCGCGACTAAGGATGCTTGGCAATGTGGCATCGTGCTCGTGACCGCGCCTGACGCCAGCTCGGGCCGAACGAGAGAAGTCTTAACAGAGCTGCCGCCGGACGCCGACGCCATCCGCGAATGCGATCGACAAAGCCTGCTGTTCGACCTGGGCGTCGGCATGCCCAACGTCGATTACTGCATCCGCACGGACGATGCGGATCTGATCGGCTTTCTTCGGCCTCACGCGGGCACGCCCGTGACGACGGACGGGCATCCGGTGCTGGAGCGGATCGTCGATGCCAGTCCCCATCGCGTCGCGGTATCCGCGATAGGCCGCATCGAGGTGTACCAACGCATAGACCGGCACAAAACCCCGAGCGGTCCGCATACGCACCTGCTGCCCGACTTGCTCTCGAAACGCCGCACACATTCGGCGAATATTCCCGTTCCGAAAGGAAGCCTGCCGCTGCTGACCGTGCATCCGGACAACCCGCTGACAGATGCAGAAGGTCGGCGGAAACCGTTCGCCCGGTACGCCTTCGACGCCTTCGAGAATATTATGAGCGCGCACGGGGTTCCGCATTACGTGGCGGAAAAGCACCGGCTGCGGGCGGCCGTTGCCGACGGGCTGGCGCCCGGTGAATACCGCAAACCGGGCACCCGTCTCGGACGCCTTGCGATGCGGATCGCACTGCGCCAGCTGCCGTATTTACCGCCTCAAGGCGCCGATATCGGCGCGTGGGTCACGGCGTTTCAAACGTGACATGAGTCAGTTGACAAGGATTCGGCTTCGATGCTCCGCCGTGATGCTGGGCATGGCTTTAAGCGCCGTGACCCTCGCGGCGCGCGAAGAGACTGCGCCGCCCTTCACTTTCGACAAGCCGGCCTTCATGTCAGGCCCGCAGGTTTCGAATTCACTCATGGGTTCGACCTATGCCTACACCGCACGCGCGTCCGGCAAGGCTACGCACCTGCTGATCACCATCATGCGGATCGACGAGGTGCGTGCGCGGTTCGCGGAATTATCGGATCTGCAGTGCATTAATTTGTTTCTCGAAGAGATCCGAACCGCGCACGAAGGCTTTTTCGTGGTCACCATGGCGCGGCCGCTGGCCGTGGGTCTGGCGGAATTTCTCCGTTTTCGGTGGACTGGCGACAAATCCGGTAAGGCCATGACCGGGGTGCTCAGCTGCGGCGAATTGAATGGTTACTACTACGTCGTGCATTTCGTCGACGAGCTTCGCGCCGCGACGCGATCGTTCCCGGCGATCCGTACGAGTTTGAAAACCCTTGCGCCGCGTCGCAACTGAGACCGAGCGCCTTGTCCGGCCGCCAATATCGTTATTACGAATTGTTAATGGCCGGTTTCGTCACGGTGCTGCTGTGCTCGAACCTGATCGGTACTGCGAAGGTCTGTGAAATCGATCTGCCCTTCGCGCTGCCCCTGATCGGCGCGACCCTGGTCTTCGGGGCGGGGAATATCTTCTTTCCCATCAGCTATATCTTCGGCGACATCCTGACCGAGGTTTACGGCTATGCGAGGGCGCGTAAGGTGATCTGGGCGGGTTTCGGCGCGCTGATCTTTGCGGCGCTCATGACACAGGTCATCATCCACCTGCCGCCGAGCGCGGCCGAACCCTTCAACGCTACCCTGCAGCCCGCCCTCGAGACCGTGTTCGGATCGACCTGGCGCATCGTAGTCGCCTCCATCGTGGCATTTTGGATCGGCGATTTTGTCAACGCCTACGTGATGGCGCGTATGAAACTCTGGACCCGCGGGCGCTATCTTTGGACGCGGACCATCGGGTCCACGATTCTCGGACAGGGCGTCGACAGCCTGGTGTTTTATCCGATCGCGTTTTACGGGATCTGGAACACGGAGAATCTCTTTAGCGTGCTGATGTTCAATTTCGCCTTCAAGACAACGGTCGAAGCGCTAATGACGCCGGCGACTTACGCGGCCGTCGCCTACCTCAAACGGGCGGAAGGCGAGGATTACTACGATGACAATACCGATTTCACGCCCTTCTCGCTGGAGACGGACTAACCTGCATTTCTCGCCAGCCTTCGCCCGCAAGCGGGCTCCTGCAATTTGAGATTTCGACAACCCATTGCGGGGCCTGCGTAGGAGCCCGCTTGCGGGCGAATGACGAACCGGGTCAGGAGCGGGCCGGGTCCGCGGCCGATAAACGCGTGAGGCTTCTAAGCCAACGTATGCCGAGTATCAACAGGCCGGCGATCGTTACCGAGCCGAACAAAACGACCTGGATGGCCGTGGAGGTGACGATGCCGGCGGAGCTGCTGAATCCAAAGGCGGTCAGGGGTTCACGCGATATTTGAATAAATACCACAGCGCCTTGACCCCGTCTTTCCAATTGATCTTCTTGCCCTCGTGGTAGGTACGCCCGTAATAGGAAATACCCATTTCGTAGATGCGCCACTTGCGCGCCAGCGCGACCTGCGCGCTGAACTGTACCTCGAAACCAAAATCGTTAGCGGTGATCCGCAGCGAATCCAGGACCTCGCGGGTGAACATCTTGTAACACACCTCGATGTCGGTCAGCTGCTGGTTGTAAAGCGCGTTGAAGATGAAGGAGATAAGACGGTTCGCCATGAAATGATGAAAATACAGGGCGCGATGCGGCTGGCCGAAAAAACGGGAGCCGTAGACGACATCAGCCACTTCGCGCTCCACGATAAGTGAATACATCTGTGCCCAGTCCACGGGATCATATTCGAGATCCGCATCCTGGATGATGATGACATCGCCGGTGGCAGCCGCAAGCCCGGTCTGCAATGCCCCGCCTTTGCCCTTGTTGATCTCGTGATACAACACGCGAATATTGAACGCCGCGTCTCCCGCAACCTGCTTGATATGACCATCCTCGTCGACCTCGAGCGCGCCGTCGTGGCATGCGATGCCGTCGACTCCCTCGCCCAGCCAATCGCGGGTGCCGTCCCTGGAACAATCATCGACGATGATGATCTCCTTTTCGACTTGCGGAATGGCGCCCGCAACTTTCACGAGACACGGACCGATCGTGTGCCGCTCGTTGTACGCTGGAATGATAACGCTGAGTTTCATTGTTTTTATGCAGCCGGAGTGCACTAATTGACTCCGACCCCTTGACTCCCATTCTTCTGGATCGACCGTCGAGCGTCAACGCGCCGCAGCCCGACGACATCGCGCTCGACGCCGAATGCCAGTGTGAAAAAAAAGGGCAGTCGACTGCGACTCGCCGGGATCAGGCGGGATCCGCCGCCGCCCCCAACGGTACTTCGGACCCAAACAGCCCGCCGACCGCGCCGATCAAGGTGGCGGCGAGCGGACTCGGCGTCAGCGGCTCCGCAGTGATCGCGACGAGCCCGGGTATCCCGCCTTTCAACACCATGGTGAGGTCTGCTTTGCGGAACATGAGGCGTGACACGATCGCCGCCATGACGGCGCCGCCGGCCGCGGCCGTGTTGGTGTTCACGAACACCATGGCGACCGCGTTCGCCTCGCCGACGTCCGTGATCTTGAGTTCCGATCCGCCGTTGAAGCCGAACCACCCCATCCACAGGATAAAGGTACCCAGGGTTGCCAGCAGCAGATTGGCGCCCGGCAATGCGCGTATTTCACCGTTGCGGCCGTATTTTCCGAGACGCGGTCCCAGCAGGAGCACACCCGCGAGCGCGGCACAGGCGCCGGTCAGGTGCACGACGCTGGAACCGGCGAAATCAGAGAATCCCATTAGGTCGAGAAAACCGCCGCCCCATTTCCAGTATCCTTGCACCGGATAGATCACGGCGGTCATCGCCACGGCGAATCCTAGGAAAGACCACAGCTTCATGCGCTCCGCAATGGCGCCGGATACGATGGACATCGCGGTCGCGACGAACACGACCTGAAAGAAAAAGTCGGACAGTGTTGAGTAATACGGTGCGTCGTCGCCGCTGCCGAGCACGGCTTCAACGGTGTTTTCCGCGCCGATCAGAAAACCCAGCGAGGGGATAACTGAACTCGCGGATTCGCCGTACATGATCTGGCAGCCGCAAATCAGGTACATGATGCAGGCGATGCTGTAGAGCAGCACATTTTTGGTGAGAATTTCCGCCGTATGTTTGGCTCTTCCCAGACCGGCTTCCAGCATGGCGAACCCGGCCGCCATCCACATGACGAAAGCACCCGACACCAGGAAGTAGAATGTATCGAGGGCATAACTGAGTTCTGTTACAGCATCCATGGAAGCACCCTTTATTCGTTAAGCTGCGCGCCTGCGGCGCCCCTTGAGGATCTCGATACGTTGCACTGCACCATTCGTACCAAGCACCTGCCAAACGGATAAGCCGTTGAAATTGAAAGAAAGACCCCTTCATTGAATCAATCGGAGATAGGCATTAATGGTGCAAATATCAGGGAGTTACACTCTTTCACAGCAGAGCGGGTTCGGGATGCGGCCGGGCCGGTACATAAAAAAGCCCCGCATGTGGCGGGGCCTAAAAAAAGGAGGAGTTGGGGTGTGAATACGCTACGCTCCGGGCCCGGCTAAAACCGGAACTGCTTCACTTTCGATGTTGCAAATTGTGAACAATCGGCGCGCCTTTTCCGGTTCACGTAGCTCGAATACCCGCACGCCATGCCCGACTTCCCCGTAATACGCGCGCGCGGCGTGCAAAAATCCTACCCCGAGGCCGACGGCCGTCGCACCGTGATCCGCGGGCTCGATCTCGATATTCACGCCGGCGAGATCGTAGCGATTCTCGGACGCAGCGGTTCGGGCAAAACGACCCTGCTTAATCTGATCGGCGCGATGGGTCGCCCGACCGCCGGCAGCATCCAATTCGGCGGCCGCGACATGTCGGACTGGAGCGAGGCCGAACGCACCGTGTTTCGCCGCCGCCGGCTCGGCTTCGTTTTTCAGGCCTTTAATTTACTGCCGACCTTGACGGTATGGGAAAACGTCGCGCTGCCCCTGGAATTAAATGCACGGCCTTTGGACGATCAGGTCTTGTGCCTGCTCGACTCCCTGGGCTTGGCCGGCGTACGCGATCGCTTCCCCGATCAGATCTCGGGTGGTGAACAACAGCGCGCGGCGATCGCCCGCGCCGTTATTCATCAACCGGACCTCATCATCGCCGATGAACCGACCGGTCATCTCGATCTGGAATCCGGCCGCGAGGTCATCGACCTGTTCGAAGCTTGCGTGCGCGGTGCCGGCGCCGCATTGGTGATGGCGACCCACAGCCGCGAGATGAGCGGCAGCGCCGATCGCGTATTGGAGCTGCGTGACGGATCATTGATGCCAGTCGACTCCTAATGCTGCTCCTGCGTTCCAGCCTGCGCTACCTTTCACTACACTGGGGCCAGTGCCTGCTGGCATTGTCGGGTATCGCGCTCGGCGTCGCCATCGTCATCGGCATGCAAGTGACGCAACTGAGCGCGCGCCATGCATTCGCCGCATCGCTGCGTAGTATTTTCGGCTCGGCGACCCACCATGTGGTCGGCATCGGTGGCAAGTTCAGTGAATCACACCTAGGGCGCGTTCGAAGGATCGCGCCCGAGCTACGGCCGACGCCGGTACTCGACGGCGTGGTCCGCTTCGTGGCGGGCGATCGCAAGCTCAGTCTGCGCCTGATCGGCATCGATCCGATCACGGCGGCCAGCAGTGGCATCACGCCCGGGTTCGACGTTCGCGCCTTCATGCGACGGCCGGGAGCCGCGATCGTTAATCGCGACACCGCGCGCCGGCTGGGACTGGCCGCGGGGGATGAACTCGAGGTTGAGAATGCGCTGCGCAGTGCCCCGCTTGAGGTCCTGGCCGTACTTGACAACGAAGGCGGCGACGGCCGACCCTTCATCGCGAACGACGTCGTGATCGTCGACATCGCGACCGCCCAGGAATCACTTGCCGAGAGTGGCGTCTTATCCCGGATCGAGCTCGACTTGTCGTCGGCTCGCGATCCCGAGGCAGCCCTGGCGAGGGTCACCGCGTCGCTGCCGAATGAATTGATGCTGGTCGAAACCGGGCGCCATGCGCGCAGCGCGCGCCAATTGACGCGCGCGTTCTACACCAATCTCGATGCCTTGAGTCTACTCGCGCTGCTGGTCGGCGGCTTCATGATCTACAACACCGTATCGTTCCTCGTGGTGCAACGCTACCGTTTATTCGCGCGCCTGCGCGCGCTCGGCGTCACTCGGATGGGCGTCGCTCGACTGGTGGCCGTGGAAGCCGTCGTGCTCGGCGCGCTCGGCGGTGTCCTGGGCATCGCCCTCGGCTACGGCCTTGCAGGCGTAATGATGTCTTCGGTGTCACGCACCGTGCGCGATCATTATTTCGATGCCGGTGCCGCTAGCGTCGTTTTTTCCCCCTTGCTGGCCATGGGCGGTTTCGCACTTGCGATAGCGGCCACCCTCGCTGCAGCGCTGGTTCCAGCCTGGGCCGCGGCGCGCGCCGATCCGGTCGATGCGGCGCGCTACTCCTTTATCGACCGAGCGGCCGGGCGCGGCATGGTGTGGGCGGAATGGATCGGGATCGCCATGGCGCTCGCCGGCGCGTTGATGCTGGCCGCATCTGAGCGATCGGTCATCGCGGGCTTCGGCGCCCTCGGCTGCTTCATCCTGGCCACGATGTTGATGGTTCCTCGCAGCGTCCAGCGCCTGCTGGGATTCCTCGACAGACACTTCGGGCGGCGTCTCGCCCTGGCCGAACGCATGGCCCTCAGAAGCACCTCGCGTTCCATGGGACGCATTGGCATGGCGGTCGCTGCGCTCATGGCCGCGACCGCCACCAGCATCGGCGTCGGTATCATGGTGGCGAGCTTTCGCGTGTCGGTCAGCGACTGGCTGGACCATCTCCTCCGTGCCGATCTCTACGTCTCCCAATCGTTCGAGGGACGTGCACCGCCCGTGATCGGTCGTGAAATCAGCGACGCCTTGTCGTCGCGTGCGGACGTCTTCGCGTTGAGCAAAGTGCGGCGAGCAATCGTTGCGAGTGAGCAGGGTGAAATACGGGTGACCGCCTACGAACTGCCGCCCGCAGCGCGCAAGGGTTTCCGCTTCCTGCATGGAGACGCTGAACGGGTTTGGAGTAGATGGCGGGACGGGGACGTGGCCATCGTTTCCGAACCGTTCGCCTACCGGCACGAGCTTCAAGTGGGCGACGCCGTTCGCCTCAACACTCCCTCGGGACCCGTCGCTTTCGAAGTCGCCGGTGTTTACTCGGACTACGGCAGCGATCAGGGCGCACTCGCCGTCAGTCTGGCAAGGTTCCGACGGCACTGGCGCGACACGCGCGTCCACGGGCTCGGCATTTATCCTCCCGCCGGAACCGATCACCGCGTTTTAAGAATGGAGATCGAGCGTCTTCTTGCACAGACGACGAATCTTTCCGTCTGGTCGAATGCCGAGCTCAAGGCGCAGTCGCTGGCGGTATTCGATCGCACGTTCAAGATTACGGATGTGCTGACCGTATTCGCCACGCTGATCGCAGCGCTCGGCGTATTCAACGCGATGATGGCCCTGCATCTCGAACGCGAACGCGAATACGCCGTCATGCAGGCGACCGGCTGTAGTGCCGCGGTCATGCGACGCGGACTCTACATCCAGGCGCTGATCGTCGGTGTACTCGCCGCCCTGTTCGCGCTGCCGGTGGGATGGGGCATCGCGCTTCTGTTGATCGAGGTGATCAACGTACGTTCATTCGGATGGACGATGGCATTGCATGCGACCTTTCCCGCGTTGCTTCTTCCCGCGATGTTTGCAATCGCCGCCGCCATTGCCGCGAGTATCTATCCGGCCGAGTGCGTCGTGCGCATCGATCCTGCGGCCGCGTTGCGCGATGAATAGCCGCATCGCCCTTATCGCGATCCTCGCCGCCGCGGTACTCTCCGGCGGCGCCTACCTATTCGTGCACCACGTACGCCGCGCGCCGCCGGTGTCATCGGCATCTACGACGATCGATCTGCTGGCCGAAGTCGTCGGCAGCGATGCGTTCGAACGCGCCGATGCGGTGCGGGCATTCCACTTTCCGCGTGACCACGGCCTGCACGAGGCGTTCCGCACCGAGTGGTGGTACTTCACTGGGCACTTGACCGATGCCGAACAGCAACCCTACGGCTTCCAGTTCACCTTGTTTCGGTTCGAACTCGACGACGTCGAGTCCGCTTCGGAATCGGAGTGGCGAACGCCACGTGTGTTTCTCGGACATTTCGCCATCAGCGATATCTGCAGCGGGAAGTTTCACCAGTTCGAGCGCATGAGCCGTGCCTTTCCGGGCATCGCCGGCGCAAGCATCGATCCGCAGGCCGTGTGGCTCGATGACTGGCGGGTGGAATTCGACGGCCACGCGCATTGGTCGCTGCACGCACAGCACGACGTGGTGGAACTCGAGCTCACACTCGCCGCCCTGACCCCGGTCGTGGCACGGGGTGAAGGGGGACTCTCCCGAAAAAGCGCGGCACACGGCAACGCCTCTTATTACTACTCCATTCCGCGCCTGCACGCGCGCGGCGCGCTACGCTTGCCGTCGGGCGAACACGCCGTCGAAGGCACGGCGTGGCTCGACCGCGAGTGGAGCACGAGCGCGCTCGACCGCGAACAGGTGGGATGGGACTGGTTTGCCCTGCAGTTCGAAGATTCGAGCACGCTCATGTTTTACCGGCTGCGGCGCCGCGACGGTACACCCGATCCGTACAGCGCGGGCAGCTATATCTCGGCCGCCGGAGAAGTACGCGCGCTGAGTGCGGACGACGTACGCATCGAGGTCGAATCGACCTGGACGAGCGCTGCGACGGGGACGGAATACCCGGGCGCCTGGCAGATTGAAGTCGAGGCGCTCGAATTGTCGATCAGCGTCGTACCGCGAGTAGCGGCGCAGGAATGGCAAGGCCGGTTCCGTTACTGGGAAGGCGCCGCGTCATTTACCGGTACACGCGGGTCAACCGCAGTCGTCGGCCTCGCCTACGTGGAATTGACGGGGTATTGAATCATGCCGGCGGCGGCTGAACTTTAGCGTTCAAGGCGCGAGTTCGTAGCAGGGATGATAGGTCCTGCCCGGCAGGCGCATGCGCTGCTGCTGGACGAACCCGGTCAACAAGTCGTCGAGCTCCTCCATGATGTGGCGATCTCCTGTGAGTTGAAACGGGCCGTGCGCTTCGACGGCCGCGATACCGTCTTCCTTGATGTTGCCCGCGACGAGCCCCGAAAACACGCGCCGGAGGTTCGACGCCAGTTCGTGCGGCCGCAGCCGGAGTGATATTTCGAGTGCGGACATCGCCGCGTGGGTGGCCGCGAACGGCGCCTGGTAATCCCCCTCCACATTCAGGCCCCAGTTGAAATACGGTGCGTCGCCATGGTCGTCGCGATACTGAAAGACGTCCCGGATGGCGGATGCCTGCAGCTGCGCGACCGCGTGCGGGTCGCCGATGATGATGCGATAACGCGAAGCGCTCTCTGCCCCCAGCACACGCCGGATGAAATCGTCGAGTGACTCGAAGTACGCGGCGCTTTCCTGCGGCCCGGTCAGGACGACCGGCAGCGGCTGATGGAGATTGTCCGGATGCGCGAGCAGGCCCAGCAGGTAGAGGATCTCTTCAGTCGTACCCACGCCGCCGGGAAAGATCACCATGCCGTGCGCGAGGCGCACGAAAGCTTCGAGACGTTTTTCCATGTCCGGCATGATCACGAGCGCGTTCACGATCGGATTTGGCGCCTCGGCCGCGATGATGCCGGGCTCGGAGATGCCGATATAGCGCCCCCGGGTGAGCCGCTGCTTGGCGTGCGCAATCGTCGCGCCCTTCATCGGTCCTTTCATGGCACCGGGGCCGCAACCCGTACAGATATCGAGTCCGCGCAGGCCGAGCGCGTAGCCGACCTCCTTGCTGTAGTCGTACTCGAGCCGATCGATGGCATGTCCACCCCAACACACCACCACACCGCGATCGTTTCCCGGCACCAATAATCCCGCGTGCCTCAGGATCTTGAACACGGCATCGGTGACGCCCGCGGCCGTTCCCAGGTCGAACTGCGCGCCCTGCTCGAGCTCTTGGGTGTTGTAGATGATATCGCGAAGCACGGCGAAGAGATGCTCGCGCACGCCGTGGATCATCTGCCCGTCGACAAAGGCGATCGCCGGCGCATTACGAAGATCGAGGCGCAGCCCGCGGTCCTCTTGACCGAGGGTGACGGCGAAGTCGTGGTAGCGCTCCAGCAAGGCGTGTGCGTCGTCGATATCCTCGCCGCTGCTCAACACGGCGAGCGCGCAGCGCCGAAAGAGATCGTTCATGGCTTGCGTGCTGCGATCGCACAAGGCGTTCACTTCCTGCAGGGACAGAAGGGCCAGGTTCGATTCCGGCGCGACGCTTGCCCGGGCGACGACTGCGGCGGATCGCGGCATTTGATCTGACGGAAGGGTCATGGCATTAGTTAACAGCTACGACAAGTAGTTGAAGTTCTTTATTATGATCCTATAATATTTCACTAAAGATCAGCTAATTAAACGATCACAATAAGATTAATTATCAATTAAAACGCGTAATCCGCGTTATGTGACCTATGATTCGGGGAATGCGGACATGAGAACGGGACAGGCATCGGAACGCTGGAACGATCTGCTTGAAGAGCTTAAGCAACTCGAAGCCTACTTCCCCAACCGGGGGGTGGAAGCCGATCGCGACGAGATCGGAGAGGAAATTCAAGACTTGGAAGAACTGATCGCGGCAGCCGGGGAGCCCGAAGATGAGCATTCGTTGCGCGCCCTGACCTTCCTGCAGACCGAACTCGTACGCAAGCGCGCGATGCTGGACGGTCTCTGATCCCGCCCGCCTTACCGGCGACGCTCTCCACCTCCGTGCGCCTCCGGCGTATGATGCCGCGCCACAGCGAAGCGATGCAAGGAACCCATCGTGCCGACCCGACGCCGTTTCATCCACTACCTGGGCCTGGCTTCGCTCGCAGCTTCGAGCCGCTTTTCATTGGCGGCGCCGGGCGCGCGGCCCGTAAACGTAGCCGGACTCGACTTCCAGGAAATTGCCCACGGCATCGATTCGACCCACCACGTTCCGCCGGGCTACGTCGCCCAGGTCCTCCTCCGCTGGGGCGATCCGATCCTGCCGGGGGCCCCGGCCTGGTCGCCTGGCGCGATCAGCGCGGCCGGCCAGGCAGCGCAATTCGGCTACAACAATGATTTCGTCGCCTTCATGCCGCTGCCGCTCGGCAGCGGCTCCTCGACCCGAGGTCTTCTTTGCATCAACCACGAATTTACCAATACGAAATTTATCTGGCCCGGGCTCAATGCACTGAACATCAGGGAGTCGATGTCGCGCGAGCGCACCGCGGTCGAGATGGCGGCCATTGGCCACAGCGTGGTCGAGATCGAACGTGGCGCTAGAGGCTGGCGATACAAGAACAGCCCGTTCAACCGCCGCCTTACCGCGGACAGTCCGATGCGCCTCTCGGGCCCCGCAGCGGGCAATGCGCGGGTTCGTACCGACGAAGACTTGCAAGGTTACGACTGCCGCGGCGTTTTGAATCCGTGCAGCGGCGGCAAGACGCCCTGGGGCACGGTGCTGATCGCCGATGAAAATTTCAACATGATGTTCGCGGGCCATACGCCGGACGAACGCGAACGCCGCAATCATCAACGCTACGGAGTAGGAACAGTCAATCTCTACTCCTGGTGGCCGCGACATTTCGAGCGGTTCAACGTCGCCCGCGAACCGCGCGAGGCAAACCGCTTCGGCTGGGTCGTCGAACTCGATCCCTACGATCCCGGTTCAACGCCCGTAAAACGGACTGCGCTTGGGCGCTTCAAGCACGAAGCCGCGACCTGCGCATTGAACCGCGACGGTCGCGTCGTCGTTTACCTCGGTGACGATGAGACCTTCGAGTACTTGTATAAATTCGTCAGCGCACAGCGCTTCGATGCATCCGAGCGAAGCGCGAACCGGAACCTGCTAGATGAGGGCACGCTCTATGCCGCTCGGTTTCACGACGACGGGCGGCTCGAGTGGGTGCCGCTGCGATTCTGTTCGGGCCCGTTGACGCCGGACAATGATTTTCACAATCAGGGCGACGTCTTGATCGAAACACGGCGTGCCGCCGACCTCGTGGGAGCGACCCGGCTCGATCGTCCCGAAGACGTCGAAGCCAATCCGCGGGACGGCGTAATTTACGCGATGTTGACCAACAACACGTCACGACACATGGACGCCCTCGATGCGGCGAACCCCCGGGCGCACAACGCCTTCGGCCACATTCTCAGACTGCTCCCGCCCGGGGCCCCCGGCAGTGCGGTCGACCATGCGGCGGACGAGTTTCGGTGGGACATCTTCTTGCTCGCAGGTAATCCGGACGATGCGGCGCATCATGCCCGTTATCCGGGCGCGGTATCGGCGAACGGCTGGTTGGCGTCACCGGACAACTGCGCGTTCGACCAGAAAAGCAGGCTATGGATAGCGAGTGATCAGGGACGCGGATGGAGCAGGACGGGTTTCGCCGACGGCTTGTGGGCCTGTGGGGAGGACGATTCCGGGCGCTTCGTGATCAAACGTTTCTTTCGCGCCCCGATCGGCGCCGAAGTCTGCGGACCGGAATTCACGCCGGACGGCCGCACTCTGTTTCTGGCCATACAGCACCCGGGTGTCAATGGCGCGGATTATGACGACCCCGGCACGCGCTGGCCGGACTTCGAACAAGGCACGCCGCCGCGGCCCGCTGTGCTCGCGATCACGCGTGAGGACGGCGATGAAATCGGTGTTTGAAGACCTTGGGCTTGCGCCGGTCGAATTGTATTTCGATCAGAGTCAATGATTCGCCCGCAAGCGGTCTCCTACCTACGGTGCCGAATGACTAGTAGGAACCCGCTTGCGGGCGAATAACCCTGTCCAATGAGCTCGGATCAGGAAACGCGTTTATTGAGCCATTCGCTGAATTCGTTCCCCACCTCGGGGTGCTTGAGCGCGTAGTCGACGGTCGCTTGCAGGTAGCCGAATTTCGAACCGCAATCGTAGCGCTTTCCATCGAACTGGTAGGTGATCACCTGCTGGCGCTCGAGCAAGGTCGCTATGGCATCAGTCAGCTGTATCTCGTTGCCCGCACCCGGTTCGGTCGTCTCCAGGATGCGCATGATTTCACCCGGCAGTATGTAACGCCCGACTACGCCGAGATTGCTCGGCGCATCCTCGGGTCTGGGCTTCTCTACGATGCTCAACATCCTGCTGCAGCCGCCGTCCAGGGGCCTCACTTCGACGATGCCGTACTTGCCGGTATCGGCGGGCGGGACGGGCTCGACGGCAATGACTCCGGCGTCGTAACGCTCGTAGTGCTCGACCATCTGCTTGAGACAACCTTTTTCGCCGCCGTCGATCAAGTCGTCCGACAGTAACACGGCGAAGGGCTCGTCGCCGATGGCCGGTTGCGCGCACAGGACCGCATGACCCAAACCCAGCGGTTCGGCCTGGCGCACGTAAGCGCAGGTGACCCGGTCCGGAAGTATGTTCTGAACGAGTTCCAGAAGGACGTCCTTGCCGGCCTTTTCGAGTTCGGCTTCGAGTTCATAGGCTTTGTGGAAATGACCCTCGATCGACCGTTTCATACGCCCGGTCACGAAGATCAATTCTTCGACGCCCGCTTCGACCGCTTCTTCGGCGGCATACTGGATCAGCGGCTTGTCGACGATAGGGAGCATTTCCTTGGGGTTGGCTTTGGTTGCCGGTAGAAACCGGGTGCCCAGCCCCGCCACTGGGAAGACGGCTTTCTTGACCCTCATCAAACACTCCGGGTGAAAGACACCACGTTTGCGTTTCCATCGGTTTCATCGCCATCCCCGACGAGCTCCGGAATGGCCTTGTGCAGCAGTTCCTCCACCTTTTCCTGATCGAAAGAATCCGTGGCGACGGCCAATTCGGACAGGAGCGCGTTCAGCGTTTTGGGATTGACGTCGATATGTTGAGCGAGGAGCAACTTATCGTGGTGGGTCGGTGTCAGCGCTTCAGATTCATTAAACAACTCTTCGCTCAATTTTTCGCCGGCCCGTAAACCCGTATACACGATCGAAATATCCTCACCCGGCTCGCGTCCCGACAATCGGATCATTTGCTCCGCGAGGTAGGCGATATTGACAGGTTCGCCCATATCCAAAACGAATATTTCTCCACCACTTCCCGCCGCCCCGGCCTGCAGGATCAGCTGGCACGCCTCGGGAATCGTCATGAAGTAACGCCGCGCCTCGGGATGCGTCACCGTGACCGGCCCGCCCGCCGCAATCTGTTCGGTAAACAGGGGCACGACGCTCCCCGCCGAGCCGAGCACATTGCCGAATCGAACCGTCAGGAACTTCGTCTTCGACGTTTTATTGTGACCTTCACACAAAAGCTCGGCAAGCCGCTTGGTTGCGCCCATAACGCTGCTCGGTCGTACCGCCTTATCGGTGGAAATCAACACGAAACTTTCAGCGTCGTGGCGATGTGCCGCTTCGATCATTTCAGCGGTACCGAATACGTTGTTGCGAACGGCCTCACGCACCTGTGACTGCAGGATGGGCACGTGTTTGTAGGCGGCGGCATGAAAGACCAGAACCGGCTTGAACCGCTCGAAGACATTGTCGACCGCAGCGCGATCACAGACGTCGCCGATGACACTATGCAGATTCAAATGAGGGTGAGAATCGCGCAATTCTTTTT
>JAYYZW010000055.1:0-4224 GCA_036339995.1 Pseudomonadota bacterium | reverse complement strand
AGCGTGCTGCCAACTTGGTGCGAGCGGCCCCTGAATTGATCCGACGTGAATCGCCATGCCCGACCCGACCATGATACGTGTAGTCGTTTTGATGACTGCGGTGTTGCAAGCCGCAGTATTTTCAATTTCGTCGGAAGCGCGCGACGTACAAAACCTCTACCGTATGACGGTGCCTGTTAGTGATCGCTCGGACGGTGAGCGTTCCCGCGGCGCATCACGGGCCCTGAGCCAGGTTTTGGTCAAGCTGACCGGCAACCGCCGGATTAGGAGCACGTCCAGGGTCGCCGGTTTGCTAAAAAATGCCTCGAACCTGATGGTCCAATACGGTTACGAGCTGGAGGCTTTGAGCGGTAGCTTAATGCTCGCGGCAGAGTTCGACGAGGTCGCATTGGCCAAGGAACTGGATGCGCTGGGGGTGTCTGTTTGGGGCAAGGAGCGCCCGGACACGATTGCATGGATTGTCATCGACGAGCTTGCGACGCGCGAATTGTTGGGCGGCGACGAACCTGGCCGCCTGGGTGAGACCATGCTCACGCGGGCCGAAGTGCGGGGCATTCCGATACTGCTTCCGAGCATGGATGTGAAGGAATCTAAGCATTTGATCCATGCCGGCGACTGGGAAGTGCTCGTCAGCACCGCGCTCGCCTTGTCCGGGCCCTATGGTACGCCCTCGATATTGATCGGATACCTGCGCCAATCGGTGCCCGGGTTCTGGGACGTTCGGTGGAAGATTCACGTCGGTGACGAAAGTTTCGAATGGCAGGCCGAGGGTGACATTCCGGAACTCATACTCGAAGATGGCGTTGATGCTCTGGGCGACGCCCTGGCGCGGCGATTCGCCGATCCCGTGATGCTCACCCTTGCCGATCGATTCGAATTGACGGTATTCGGGATGCAGTCGGTCGACGATTACGCGCGCGTGCTGCACTACCTCGAGTCCCTTGACGCAGTTACGGGATTGTTCGTGCGCAGTGTGGACAATCGCCGCATCCTGTTCGAATTAGACGTGCAGGGCGGCCGGCCGGCGTTGACGCAGGGGATCTCCTTCGGCCAGGTGCTGACGCCGGTGGCAGGCCAGAGCGGCGCCTACAAACTCCTGCCCTGATGGGGTCCGTGATGGGTACACCGGCGCTGACCGATTCGCAAAAATGGCTGATTCTGGCTCTGCTTGGCATGACCGGATGGCTTGTGTATCTGCTGTCGCCGGTACTTACGCCTTTTCTGATCAGCATGCTGCTGGCCTACCTCGGCGATCCCTTAGTCGATCGATTGGAGGCATTTCGCGTTCGCCGCACGCTTTGCGTGGTGACCGTGTTCGCTGTGATGTTCATCGCTGCCTTGTTGTCGATGGTGGTAGCGCTGCCGATGCTGGAACAACAGGCGACCAGTCTTATCCACGGTATTCCGCAGGGACTCGAATCCCTGCAGCAGAAGATCGCGCCGCGGCTGGCGTCGTTGCTGGGCGCTGATGTGATGGATTTCGACATACCGGCGGTGCACCAGGCGATCGTCGATCACTGGCGCCAAGGCGGCACCGTGGCTGGCCAACTGCTATCGCATATCAGTCGTTCGGGACAACTTCTGGTGGGTTGGCTTGCTTTTATCTTGTTGATCCCGGTCGTAACGTTCTATCTCCTGCGGGACTGGGACCACTTAGTTGATGCGATCCATGGTCTGCTCCCGAAGCGTATCGAACCGGCCGTCTCCAAGCTTGCCGGAGAGATCGATGCGGTGCTCGCGGAATTTTTGCGCGGACAACTGACCCTGATGGCTGCGCTCGCGGCGATTTACACGGCGGGACTGTGGATGGTAGGTCTCGATCTCGCGTTTTTCATCGGTATGCTGGCGGGTATCGTCAGTTTCGTGCCCTACCTCGGCGTGATCGTCGGTATCCTCGTGGCCGGTTTCGCCGCCTTCATTCAATTCCAGGACGTAGTCCACCTCGTCGGCGTGAGCTTCGTCTTTGGCTTTGGTCAACTACTCGAGGGGTTTGTGTTGTCGCCGATCCTGGTCGGTGATCGCATCGGATTGCACCCGGTCGCGGTGATTTTCGCGGTGATGGCCGGTGGGCAGTTGTTCGGCTTTTTTGGGGTATTGCTTGCCCTGCCGGTCGCCGCGGTAATCGTCGTATTGCTGCGGCACTCCAGGGATGAATATCTTCAGAGTGAACTCTACGGACGATGACGGGAACTGGTATCGAACCGCAGTTGACCTTGGACCTGTTCAGTGCCGCCACACAGGGTTTCGACAGTTTCCATCCCGATGGCAACAGCCAATCGGTGCAGGCGGTAAAGGACTGGAGCGCCGGCCGGGGGCCAGGCGTGCTCTACCTCTGGGGCGCGGCGGGGACCGGCAAGTCGCATATGCTGCAGGCCGCGATCAAAGCGGCGCCGCTGCGTGCCATTTACGTGCCGATCAAGGAGATTGTGTCCGCCGGCGCGGAAATCCTCGCCGACCTCGATTCGCTCGATCTGGTCGCGCTGGATGACGTCGATCTTTGCAGCGGCGATCGCCAGTGGGAGCAACGGCTGTTCGGCTTGTACAACGAATCCCAGGCAGCAGGGCGGCGGCTTCTGATGGCATCGCGAAGATCCCCGGCTTCGAAGCCGTTTGAACTGGAAGACCTTGCCTCGCGCATGCAGGCCAGCCTGGTTTACCAGTTGCGAGAACTCAGTGATCGAGGCAAGGTGGAAGCTCTGCGTCTGGGTGCCGGTAGACGCGGACTCGAAATTCCGGAATCGACGCTGCATTTCATCATGCACCGAGAGCGGCGGGACATGACCACGCTGTCAAGCTTACTGGACCTACTCGACGTTGCGTCGCTCAGCCGCGGACGTTTATTGACCGTGCCGTTCGTGCGCGAAGTTCTCGCGCGGCGCGGTGACGCGCCCGATCAGGACGACTGATCGCGCCTGAGCATCAGCGCCGTCGCGGCGAGCCTTCTGCCGAGGCTGCGAGCGATCTGCCGTTCGTGCTGCGTTATATCGTGCTCGCCGTGCGGGCCGGCAAAATGGCTCGCGCCGTAAGGCGTTCCGCCACTGAGCGTATCCATCAACGCCGCTTCGCTGTACGGCACGCCCAGCACGACCATACCGTGATGAAAGAGCGGTAACATCATCGAAAGAAGGGTCGCCTCCTGACCGCCATGCAGGCTGGATGTCGAAACGAATACGCAGGCGGGTTTTCCAATCATCGAACCGGAGATCCACAGGTCGGAGGTCGAATCGAGGAAGGCCTTGAGCGGGGCGGCCATATTGCCGAAGCGAGTCGGTGACCCCAGGGCGAGACCCGCGCATGAGGCGAAATCGGCTTTGCTCGCATAGGGGGGACCTTCATCGGGCACGGCGTCCACCGGGCTACCCAACGGCGCTACGGTCCTGACATTGGCGGTACAGCCGGTCGTGGCCGTGACGCCGCGGCGCAGCTCGTCGGCGAGCGCCGCCGTGTGACCGGTCAAGCTGTAATACAGGATCAGAATTTCACAATCGTCGGCCACCACAACCCTCAGTCGAAGAGTAGATTCACGTTCTCGGGGGGCCGGCCGATGGCTGCGGCCTCGGAGCTGACGACGATGGGGCGTTCGATAATAATGGGGTGATCAACCATCGCGTCCAGGATAGCGTCGTCGTCAGAGTCGTCGTTGAGGCCGGCTTCGATCCATGTTGCTTCCTTGCGTCGTGCGAGATCGATTGCGCGGATCCCGAGAAAGCCGAGAATCTTTTCGAGTTGGTCCCTGGTCGGAGGCGTTTTCAAATATTCGATAATCGTGGGCTCTATGCCGCGCGCGCGTAGGAGTTCGAGTGTCGCACGCGATTTGGAACACAGCGGATTATGGTAGATAGTGACATTCATAGGGCGTGTTCTCTGTTCAGGAATCTAGTGTGCTGTCTCGCGATAAACGTTCATAATTCGCTGGTCCTCGTGGCGCGCTACAGCGTTGCTCGTCGTTGCCGTATTCCCGATACGATGCCTCCTCGCGCCTTGTATCGCACCACGAGTCCTGCGCGACTTATTGAAGTTTATTACGGGACAGAACACTAGAACTTATCTCAAAATTATTCACGTACGCGCCGGCAGATATTTTCGCAGAGTATCACGGCGCGAGGCGCGTGGTTTAGCATCGCTAAATGAGCGACGAACGACGCCGAAATGCACGGAAATAGCGGCCGACCCTTCGGGTTGCGCCCTAAAAACGGCGCTGACTGCGTTGCAGCGCTTGGAAAT
>JAYYZW010000054.1:0-44052 GCA_036339995.1 Pseudomonadota bacterium | reverse complement strand
TTACCGCTGAAGGTGTAGGTGCCTTGTACGTAGTAACCGTCACCCTTGCGTTCTATGAGGTTGCCGTTCGGATCGACTGCAACTGCCGCCGTATTGAACTGGGCTGTCAGGCCCAGGCCTTCGTTGTCGTGGAAGTAACCGACGAACTCGAAGTTCCGCATACCGGCCTTGATGCCCGCGCCCCAGGCGCTGGCCGTGATGCCGCCGCAGTTGACGGGGATGCCGCCGGCAAGGACGTTACTGGCGCCGGTACAGGTCGAATCGATTTCCTGCCACAGACCGTCGAGCCAGACTGTGAAGCTGCCGCCCGCGAAACTCGTCGCGTAGCTCATTTCACCTTCGAAGCGCGGCACGTCGGTTTCATCAAGCAGGCCACCCAGGTTTGGGGCTAAGCCGGCCGCCAGATTGGTACCGATGCCACCGCCGTTAATCGTCGACGGGTCATAAAGGCCTAGCGCGATCTGCAAGCCGTTCATGTTCGGCGTGGTGTATTGAAAACGGGCCGTAAAGTCGGGATACGTATAGCCATGGCCGACGCGGCCGAACGTGACTGAACCAAACTGCTGGCCGCCCGGAACGAAGCCGACGCCGAATAAGGTCATGTCGTTCAGGATGGCCTTGCGCCCGAACAGCGACAGGGTACGGCCGAAGCTGATTTCGCCCATCGAACCTGAGAGATTGGCGAGCACTTCACGAGTATCGATCGTGGCGCCATTGATGCCGGGGATGTTGCCCGTGGCGTTCGTCTGGGCAGCGAATTGCGTCTTCGCGCCGCCCGTTTGAATCGTTGGCGCAAAACTGATGCGTCCCGTAGCCGTCAGTCCGTTGACGGTCGGTGATTTGACATTGAAGCTGAAGAAAGCCGGGAGGAAGCCGGAGTGCACGCGGGAACTATCCATATCCGCGGTTTCCGATACATACCCCGCATCGTAGTCTCCAACGGTGTAAAACGCGTTGACGTTACCGTCGAAGCTCACTTCCCAACCGTCGTCACCGCCGACAACGACGACCGCACCGGCCGGTGCGCTCAGACCTGCACCGAGAACAGCAGCGCTCACTGCCGCGGCAATCCGGGTCTTAGATATATGTTGCGCCATCACTTCACTCCTAACTCTAAAGACTAAGGCTTAATGTCAAAGGGCCTTAAAACTTTTGCTGTTTTTCTTAATCCCGCTGAACCATCCCGCTGAACCGACATCCCCGTTCATTCTACTTGCCGGGCCAAGGGCCGCGCGCGGCTTTGGGTTCCAGCAGGCTGCCTCAGAGCGGTCACTATTCTAAACAAAAAAAAGCACCCTGCCAACACTTTTGCAACAAAAAAAGGCGCGCGAGGCGCGCGCGGACGCCTGTTTGAAAGAAATGTGTCATTTATGCAACGTTAGCCAGCCACACCGGTCCGGCACCTATCCGACGTACAGACCCAGTGCCCTAGCCGCCGCCCTTCTGAAATGCGCGGTGAAATCGTTCCAGAAAGGCGTCGCGCTCGCTTTCAGCGAAATTCTCGAAGCGGAATTTTAGATCGAGGTAGGGCAGCCGCAGCAGGCCGAGTTTCCGCACTTTTTCTTCTGAAAGAAAGATTTGCAGGCGCTTGCCTCCCTCCCATTCGGCCCTGACGCGCAAACCGTCGCGAACGACAGTGGCGCCCACCACTACGCGCGGAAAAATTCGGTCAAAGTCTCCCTGGGAAATCCCCATGCCCCGTTGTTCGACGATGTGCTCAGGCACGGCTCCCGCGCTCATTTCGAGGCCGTCGCTCTGATTCAGACCGCGCCGGCCCCTAGAAGCACTTCGCGTAGTGGCTCGAGGTGATCCGCGTAATGCCGCCAATGCTCAGCCGCGCTCGCGTAGAGCGGACGCCTTACCTGCCACTGGCTGGCCGTCGTTACGGCGCGCTCCGACCGGTGGAAATCCAGGCAGGCGGCATCCCAGTCGAGGCCGAGGAACGCTATCAACTCGCGCGTACACCCCTCCTGATCGGCGATCAGGCCTTCGTAGTCCAGGTCCAGCAGCGGCATGGGCAGCACAGTCCGCCAGTGCCCCATCAGGCGCTCGTACGCCCGATAGGCCGCACCCAGTTCCTGCAGATCGTAAGAATAGGGATGGCTTCCGGCCAGCTTACGCGTGTATATCGAGAAACAGGTCGCCATCGGATCGCGGCGGCAGTGGACGACGCGCGCCCGCGGAAAGAGAGCGGCGATGACCCCGAGGTAGAGGAAGTTGTAGGGCATCTTGTCCGTGACCCGCACGGCTCCGTCAGCGCGCTGGTCCAACAATTCGAGATAGGCCGGCGCGAGCTGCGCGATCGCCTCCATTTTCCCTTTGACGCAGTAGGGGAAAGACTTGTCGCTCTCGAGCCGGCGCGCAAGCGTCATGATGTGCTCCGGAAAAAACGTCAATTCCCCGGCGCCAAAGACCCGCGGATGGCTTGCAGCGATCTGTTCCACCAGCGAGGTGCCCGAGCGCGGCATGCCCACGACGAAGACCGGTTGTTCACTCGATTCCCCGTGAGACGCCGCGGCTTCGAAGTATTCGGCGTTGAATACCTCGATGATGGCATCCATGTAGCGGCCCTGGGCCTCAGCATTGAAACGGACGTCGACATGCTTCAATTGGTTCGCCGTTTCGAACGCGGCGAAGGCCTCCTCGAATTGACCGAGGTCGTCCAGCAGTTTGCCGAGCGCGAACTGCATGTCGATGCGATGCAAGGGCGCCAGCGTATCGTTCGCAAGCTGGCGGCTGATTCGCCCGATGAGATCGCGCGCCTGTGCTTCGTCCAAGTCGAGTTCGGCGAGGTTACGGTAGGCGTCGCCAAACCCGGCATCGATCGCAATGGCCTGCTCGAAATGCGAAGCCGCGCGCGATCGGTCACCAAGCGCGCTGCAGGCCATGCCCGTGTGGTTTTGCGACAGCGGCAGCGCGGCGTCCAAGGTGAGGGCCGCCTCGAAGCTTGCCAGGGCGTCGTCAACGCGGTTTTTCGCAAACTGCACCAGGCCCAAGGCGTTCAGCAAGGCCGTAGATTCCGGCTGACGCTTCAGGGCCTCGTCGAAGGCCGCTTCGGCATCGTCGAGGGCGCCCTGCTGACGCAGGCAATGACCGAGCGCTTCCCACATGTGTGCGGGTCGGTCATCGAGTTCGAGCGCACGCCGGAAAGCCTCGATGGCTTCTTCGTAGTTCGCCTGTGCCTGCACGGCAAGCGCAAAATTGAAATGGCCGCCGGCGAAGTCGGGCGCGAGCTTTACTACCTTGCGAAACAGCTGCCCCGCCTCGTTCACTTTTCCGCGCTGCCTCAACAGATTGCCGAGATTGTTAAGCGCGTCGACATAATCCGGCCTCGATCGGATGGCCTTGCGGTAGTGCTTTTCTGCCGCGGCGTCCTCGCCGGTCGCCATCAGTGCGTTGCCGAGGTTGAATTGCGCTTCCGCAAAGCGCGGTTTGAGCGTGACCGCTTGTTCGAATGACGGTATGGCGCCTGCGGGATCGCCGTTTTGCATCGAGGCCATCCCCAGATTGTTGTGGTAATCCGGATTGTCGGGATCGAGTTCGATCGCTTGGCGGATCAGGTCCGCTCCCTGCTTGAAATTTCCGGTTTGACAACCGATTACTCCCAGCATGTTCAGAGCCCCGGCATGCTGGGGAAATTGCCGCAGAACCTCGCGGTACAAATGTTCCGCCCGCTGCAGCGCCCCATCCTGGTGAAGCGCGATCGCGGTCTGAAAGAGTTGCTCGGCGACCTGGGCCGGTTTTTCAGCGGAATGCCTCATGCGCAAACGTGTTCAACCACCGGCGACCGGTGGCCACATCGCCAATACGTCGCCTTCCTTGAGGATCGGTTTGTCGCGATCTGCGGGAACGATGTAGATGCCATTGACGAGAATCAGATGCACGGATTCCCGCGGAACGCGGAAGCGGTCGATAAGGTCGTGTACCGAATCTTCCGGATTTGCAATGATCTCGGCGATGTTATTCTCGGCGTCGTCCGGAAGGAACTCGGTGAGCGATGCGAACAGTTTGAAGGTGATCTTCAAGGAAATATTGCGCAAAAACAGCGCTACGACCGCAGCATCAACGATCGGGAGGAGCCGTTAAACCGCTTCTACAGTATCGCAGCGTTGAAACCGACCGCCTGTGTGCTTGCGAGATAAGCTTCCATGATGCGGGTCGGATCGTCTTTCAATTTCTGCTTCCAGGCGCCGAGACGCGTTTTCGTCTGGATCAAACCGCGCAGAACGCCAACGTGCTGGGTCAGTCCGAGGCTCGTCGCGCCCACGAGCACGTCGTCTTCAAATTGCAGATTGAGATACCGGTAGCGCTCTCGGTTCAAGAGTTCCGCGGAGTCGCCGCCGTCGGTGCCCATCCATAAACCGAACGAACTCGAGATCAGGCCAATGGTGTCGAGTACATTCATATTGACGCACCCTTTATGCACGGCGCCCTCTAGCCCGGCCATGTTGCGCGCGGCGAGTTGCCCGTGGTCGGCGGCGGTCGGCTGTATCGCCTGGACCGAGTATTCGCCGGTCGAGAAATCGATGCCCTGTGCCACATCACCGGCGGCGAATATGTCCGGGTCGTTCGTCTGCATATGTCGATTGACGAGAATGCCGTGATCGATCTCGATACCGCCGTCGGCAACGAGATCGACGTTGGGCCGCACGCCGGTCGCCGAGACGACCAGGTCTGCTTCGACCGACTCGCCCGAAGCGAGTACGACGCGCAGTTTTTTGCCGCTTTTTTCGATTGCTGTCACCTGCGTCGACGTGTGCACCTTGACGCCGCGGCTTTCGCACCAATCCTTGATCAGATTACCCGCGATATCGTTCATCATGCGCGGCACCATGCGGTCTTCCATTTCGACCACCGTCAGATCGGCGCCGCTTTTCGCCAGGGCTTCAAGGATGATGCAGCCGATGAATCCCGCGCCCATCAACACGACCTTCGCGCCCGGTTTCGACGTCGAAGCGATCCTGCGCGCATCTTCCAGGGTCCAGCACGCGGTCACGCCCGGTGAGTCGATGCCTTCGATCGGCGGCGATACCGGGATCGCACCGGTCGCAATGAGCAGCTTGTCATAGGGCACTTCACTGCCGCCCTCGAGCTTTAACTGCCTGGCCGACCGATCGATCGCCGCGACCCGTCCCTGCACGATCGCGATGTTGCGATCGCGAAAATGGTCGTCGGATTTACGGAGATAGGTTCCCTCTTCTTTGATTTGCCGAGCCAGGTAGTACGGGATTGCCATACGCGAATACGGCGGCTCCGGCTCATCGCCGACGAGCGTGACGACCGCATCGGGCTGCAGTTTGCGCAAGGCCTCCGCGGCGATCACGCCGGCGGGCCCGGCTCCGATGATTACGTGCTGCATGAGAGATCTACTCCGCTTTATCGACCCGATTCCCGGTAAGTTGCCGCTAGACCGAGAGCCGGGTCAAAGTGCCTTTGGTCGGTACGCCCTCCTCACTCCAGCCTCGCGCCGCGTAGTACTGCGGCAGCATTTCATCGAGCCGGTTGACCATGCCCTTGGCAGGACCGGTCTTCGCGGCGTCCTTTAACAGGCGTTTCGGCAAGGTGTCGTCGGCCGCCGTGAGCCCCGCGTCGAGGTTGAATTGGCGCTCGAGATTCCAGATGCGCTCGCCGGCTTCGAGCATTGATTCGGCCGTGAAGCCGCCTTCGCAAGCGGCGTCGACCTGCGGCGCGATGTCCTCCATCGTCCAGGCAAACGTGGTGAACACGCACAAGCCGGTGGAATCAACCGCCGCGGTCGCGTCCTGGAAAGCCTTGACGAGGTCCGGCTTGCCCTCGGTCGACAGCGGATCGGTCTTCACCGGCACGCCCATGATCTCCGAGGACACGGTGTAGCCACGCAAATGGCAGGCGCCCCGGTTGGAGGTGGCATAGGCCAGACCCATGCCCTGCACGGCCCGGGGATCGTAGGCGGGGAATTCCTGGCCCTTGACCGTCATCGAGAGTTCGGGATGGCCGTATTTCTCGCACAGTCGCTTGGAACCCAGGCCTAGGTCCTTGCCAAAGCCCTCGCCGATGGAAACCATTTCGGCCGCCTTGGTCAAGGCCTCCGCCGAGCCGAATTTCATCTCGACACCGCCGGTGTCCTCGGTGGTGATCGCACCGATATCGAACAGTTCCATCGCCGCGGCGACCGTGGAGCCGAAGGAGATGGGATCCCAGCCGTCTTCGTTGCACAGGAAATTGGCATAGGTCAGGGCGTCGATGTCGTCGACACCGGTGTCGCAACCTAGCGCCCACGCCGCTTCGTATTCCAGGCCACCGGAAGCGCCGATGTATTCCGGCCGGTTCTCTATCGTGTAGTGTTGCGGATCGATCGTCGAAATGCGCCCACAGGCGATGGTGCAACCGAAACACGCGGCGTTCGTTACCAGGTTCGGCTTGCCGTCACTCTCGCGCGGTTCGTGCATGGCTTCGCCGGAAATTTTGCTCGCGCCCTCGAACTGCACTTCGCGCATGTTGCGCGTCGGCATCGCGCCGACTTCGTTGATGACGTTCATGAGGACTTGGGTGCCTAGAGCAGGCAGGCCCTGACCGGTGACGGCGTTCTCGGCGAGCACCGCCTTGGCTTCGCTGGTGACCTTCATGAACGCCTTGGCATCGCGAATATTGCCAACCCCCTTGGTACCGCGTACGACCACTGCCTTTAAGTTCTTCGATGCCATCACCGTGCCGACTCCCGAGCGCCCAGCCGCGCGATGCAGATCGTTGACTACGCCCGCGTACAGGCATCCCTGTTCCGCGGAACGCCCGACACAGGCGATGCGGATGAGGGGATCCTGGTATTTCGCATGCAGAATTTCGTCCGCTTTCCACACGGATTTGCCCCAGATGTCGTCCGCCGCGCAAATCTCGACCTCCTCGTTTTTGACATAGAGGTAGACCGGCTTCGCCGCTTTACCCTCGAAGATGATCATGTCCCAGCCCGCTTGCTTGAGTTCCGCACCGATGAAGCCACCCGAATTGGAGCAGGCGACGGCACCCGTCAAGGGGCTTTTACAGATGACGGAGTAGCGCCCGCCGGTCGACGCCATGGTTCCAGTCAATGGACCGGTGGCCATAATGAGTTTGTTCTCGGGTGAGAGTGCGTCGACCTTTGGATCGATCTCTTCGACGAGGTATTTGGTCGCGAGCCCGCGCTGGCCGATGTATTTCATCGCCCATTCCATGTTCAAGGGCTCGTCGGTACACGTCCCTTCAGTGAGGTTGACGCGGAGAATTCTACGTGTCCATGCCATGGTCGGTACTCCTTAAGCTTTGGGGAGGGACTGCGCGGCGTGGGCGCGCATCCGTTCGAGCCCGGTATGGTCGATATCGACGTAAGTAATGGCGTCCGTTGGGCAGGCTTCGGCGCAGGCCGGTTCGCCACCGCATAAATCACATTTGATAACCTTGCCGGTATCAGCGTTGTAATTGACGGTGCCGAAGGGACAGGCGATGGTGCAGACCTTGCACCCGACACAGATCTCTTCGATCACGTCTTTTGAGCCGGTGTCCGGGTTAATAACAATGGCTTCGACCGGACAGGCATGCATACACCACGCTTCGGCACACTGCGAACAGGTGTACGGTGCAAACCGCCCCTCGTCATGGAAAGTGAACACCTTGATCCGTGATTTCGAGGGATTGAAAAGGCCCTCGTTTTCGTAGGAACACGCCATCTCACACTGCAGGCAGCCGGTGCACTTTTCAGGTTCGAGTTGCAGGGCTTTGAGCATCGGGTATCTCCTCAATAACAGCCTTCAGACCGGGCCGTTTCGGTTGGAAGGTTTGGCAACGCTTATCACACCACGGAGAGCAGCCAAACGGCACGCCACCGCCGCTGCAGAGTGATCCTGCGGCCGGGGAACGGAAACCTGCGTTACGTGGGTTATTCGCATTGCGCTTAAGCGTGATCGCTCAGGAATTATCTTCCGCGCTAATTTAAAATGCGGTGTATTATTGGCGGCGACCTGAGCAGTTCAGATTAACGAGAATTCCCGTAAAAAACCAGTGCGGGCGCGGCTTCGCGCAAATGCAATTCATTCTCATCTATCAGGCAATATCGACACATGCACGCCTCGATAAACACTTCGCTCCGGCCCGCACGCAAGCCGATGACGCCCGCGGGCGGACTTCGATTACCGCCTGGTATTGGCCGCGTCTCGTGCCGAGATGCCATCTTGGTCTGGCTGGCCTGCATTCTCGCCACGCTGCCAGCCCCCGCGCAGACGACCACGGTCCGCATCGGGTTTCTCGGCACCGCCGATACCGACGCCCACAGGGGTGCGCGACAGGGGATCGACGAGGCGAATGCGCAGGGAAAATTCCTCGCCCTTCGTTACGAACTGGTGACGGTCAAGGACGCCAGCGAGGCTGTCGCCATCGGTCCCAGCGGCATCGTCGCCGCGGTGTCGCCATTGCGATTATTGAAACTGTCGGGAGACGCTGCCGGCATTCCGGTACTCAACGCGACCGCACCCGACGATGAACTTCGCGAGGAATGCCGAGGTAACCTGTTCCACACCATCCCGAGCCACGCAATGTACGAAGACGCGCTGCACCAATGGCGGCGCAAGAATCCGCGCTCGCAGGCATTGGCACGAGCCTGGCATCCCGATTTCAAGAAATACGCCGCGGCGCAACTCAATCGGCGATACGGCGAAGCATTTGGGCGGGCCATGACGGACGAGGCCTGGGCCGCGTGGGCCGCGGTCAAATTGTTCTCCGACACCGTAGCGCGGACGGGAAGCGCCGACCCCGCTATCGCGCTTGAGTCGATGCAAACTGATCTCGCATTCGACGGTCAAAAGGGCATCGACATGAGCTTTCGGGATACCGGACAATTGAGGCAGCCGCTGCTTTTGGTGGAAAACGACGAGATCGTCGGCGAAGCGCCCGTGCGGGGCATTGTGGGGATCACCAACCTCGACAGCCTCGGTCTGCCGGAATGCCCCAAGTGAGGAATCCGTGCGGCACCCGCCCCGGACTTTCAACAGCCCGATATCCCTAATTAACACGGAGTCCTCGATGCGAATCGCGACTTTACTTCTGTTCTTGTCCTTGGCGACGGTCACCTGCGCCGCCGGGCGCGTGTTCGTGACCAATGAACGCAGCGACAGTGTCAGTGTGATCGATATCGAGACGAACAAGGTCGTCAAAACCATACCGGTCGGCAATCGGCCGCGTGGTATCGGGCTCGCGCCTGACGGGAGCGAAATCTACGTCGCGGTCAGTGGCGACAACCACATCGCGGTGATAGACCGTGAAACCCTCGAAGTCGTACGAACGTTTCCGAGCGGGGACGATCCGGAAACCTTTGACGTGCACAACAACGGGAACATTTACATATCCAACGAAGAGGACGCGAAGGCGTCCGTATACAATCCGAAAACCGGTGAACTCATCGCCGAAATCGAGGTCGGTATCGAGCCCGAGGGCGTGGCGATTTCGCCCGACGGCATGCGCGTGATCATAACCAGCGAATCGAGCAATATGCTGCACCTGATCGACATCCCCGGACATACCATCATCCACAACATCCTGGTTGGCGCGCGGCCGCGTGCAGCTACTTTTAGCGCGGACAGCAAAACGGCGTACGCGACCAGCGAGATCAGCGGCGAGGTCAAAAAGATCGACGTGGCTTCCGGGACGATCATTGGCAAGGTGGTGTTGAGTGACGATAAGGCCAAGCCCAAGGATATCTTGCTCAGCCGCGACGGCAATCGATTATTCGTGGCCGGCGGTCGGGCCAACCGCGTCTTCGTGCTGGAGGCCCAGTCGCTTGAAATCATCAAGGCCATTGCGGTAGGTAAACGCGTCTGGAGCCTAGCCTTGAGCCGAGACGGCAAACGCCTCTATTCGACGGACGGCGTCGATCACCAGGTCTCGGTCATCGACACGGATTCAAATTCGGTAGCCACCACCATACCGGTTGGCAAGTTTCCCTGGGGTATCGCGATCGACGACTGACCGATCCGTACGAAAGCTCACGACCTATAATCGAAGGCGGATACCCGCCCAGGCGCCGCGCTCCGCTCCGGCGCCCAGATAGACCGGGCTTTGATTGGCGAGGGCCGGTAGGATCCCGCCAGGTTCTTCACCCACCAGGCCGAAGTTTTCGTAATCCTTGTCGAACACGTTGGTCAACCGCGCAAAGATTTCGAAGTGCTGATTGAACACGTAGCTGGCACGGAGATTGACCACGGTATAGCCATCGACTTCGTCGAGTTGATTGGATTCGTCGCCGCGAAGGACCTGGTCTGAGTTGTAGATCACTTCGGCGCCGATGCGGAGATTCCACGGCAGCTGGTAATCCGTGCTGAACTTGATTTGATGCTCGGGAATCCCCGGGATCCGATCACCATCGCTCACCTTGATTTCACCGTCGTCATTCGCGATTGGATGCGAGGGGCTGAGCGCGAGAAAGTCATTTTCGAAGGTCGCGCTCAGGTAACTGTACGACATCGAACAATCGAAACTGCCGAAAGTCGCGGCAAAAGCCGATTCGAATCCTTCGCGCCTGGTTTCGTCCACGTTGGCAAACAGACCTGTAGAGCGCCCTGTGGTCTGAAAAATGATGTCGTTCTCATTGATCGTGCGGAAATATCCGAGTCGATGTCTGACCGCACCCAGTTGTCCGCGTACTCCGATCTCGATGCTCTTAGCGACCACCTCGTCGAGCGGCGGATCTGCGAGAAACGCATTGGGCAGACGACATTCTAAATCAACGTCATCAGGGTCTTCACCGCGCGCGGCAGCGGCCGCGCGTGCAAGCTGGAAAACGCCGTCGTTGCATGCGAGTTCGATCGGCGTCGGCGCGCGCGACGACTCACTGTAGCCGGCGAATACGTTGGTATCCAGACCGATGTCGAAGGTGATGCCGACAGATGGATTGAACCGCTTGAAACCGTGAGCGCCGTCGAGTTCAGGCCGTTCACCCGAACGATCGCGAAGTTTGATGCGCGTGTCGTTGTAGCGGCCACCGAAAGTCAGCGACAGCTTTTCGGTCAGCGCGATCGAATCCATGAAAAACACGCTCCAGGTCTCCGTCGAGGTCGATACCATGGTCGCCACGCCGTCGACAAAGGTGCCTACACCGAGTCCCGCGGTGCTCCGCGTTACGGCATCGATATTCGACAATTCGGTGACCGAATTGAAATCGGCGCGGCCGTTGAAATAGCTGAAGCCGACGACCAGGAAGTTGCCGCGATGGAATACGTCGTTCAGAAATGTCATCAGCCAATCCGTACCATAGGTCTCCTGTTCGCGATCGCTGATGTTGTTGATCGCGTCTTCAGCAAGCACGCCGCTACCCGACAGTTCGGCCGTCAAATCATCGATGTCGAACGCTCGATCTCCGGGCATGAGCAGCGCGTTCAAGGCCGCTTCCAGCCCGTTCGGATCGACCACCGAGAGCGCGTTGTCCTTGCAGATATCGTCGGCGGCGAGCCCGAGTTCTTCGAGATCTTCCGCTTCGATGCCCTCGATGAGAAAGGTCCCGCCCGCCAGCCCGCATTCGAGAAAATCCGAACCGTCTCCGTTGAAGGAGTCGGTTTGATTCTTTCGATAAAACGCATCCGCATCGAGCCTCACCGTATCGCTAAACGCGTGAGACCCGTCGACGATGAACATGTGCATGGCGTTTTCCGTAATGTCGGGTGCCGTGAAAATGGCTTGCCGGTCGATTTGCAAAAGACCGACCGGTGCCGGGCCGTTGCCGGTCAATTCACTCTCACCATACTGAACACTGACGTTGGCCTCGGTTGCCTCGCCGCGGTAACCCACCGTTGCGAACACGTTTGTCGCGTCCGAGTCGGAAAGATCGCGCCAGCCTTCTTCATTGAAATAATGGACGTTGAGGTAATAAGCGAACCGCCCGTTATTGGCGCCGCTCTCCGCGGTCGCAACGATGCGCTCCCACGAGCCGCCTTTCACCTCGGCCTGGTGGCCTTGAAAGTTAAAGCCGTTTTTCATTTCTATCGACAAGGCCCCGCCGAGCGTGTTTAGGCCGTACAGCGGATTCGCGCCTCCAACAAGACTCATGCTGTGCACCGCTGATTGGGGCAGGAGATCCCAGTTCACTGAATCGCCCAGGGGTTCATTGATGCGCACACCATTCTGATAGACCGCAATTCCCATAGGGAGGCCCAACAGCGGCGAGGCGGTGAAGCCGCGGAACTGAACGTCTGGCTGCAGCGGATTATTCTGTGCCGAATTGATATTCACGCTGCCGAGGTGGGTGCCGAGATAGTCGGTTAGGTCGGTGCTCTGCGCGCGCGCCAGGGCGTCGGCATCGGTCGCCTGCACGTTGAACGGCAGCCTGTTCAATTCGAGACCCGCACTCCCGCCAGGCACGGGGGCAACGACCATGATCTCCTCGTCAAAGCCAGCGCCTTCCGCTGTGAGAGCGATGGGTGCAAAGCCTGCGGCGCTAAGCGCGACAATGGCCTGGACAAAAATTCGTAGTCGCGTCAGCGGGGTCAGGGGCTGCTCCATCGGGGGGGGAATCGCTCGTTTGAGAACGGCGAGCAATTGTAATGGCCGGGGTTCGATGAACCGCTGGGAAATTCGCCTAAAAACCGCAGGATTTTTTCCCGCCATGCCAGGTCAATAGCCGGCTAATGATCCACTTGTTTTTGGCGCTCGACGAACTTGGCCTGGCTTTCGGTAGATGCTTCCACCTGATATTTCGATTTCCATTCCGAAAAAGGCATGCCGTAAATCAGTTCACGAGCCTGCTCGTAATCCATTTCCACCCCGCGGGATTCCGCTTCCGCGCGGTACCATTTCGAAAGGCAGTTGCGGCAAAACCCGGCGAGATTCATCAAGTCGATGTTCTGCACATCGGTATGTTCGCGCAGGAAATCGCGCAAGCGCCGATAGGCAGCCGCTTCAATTTCGGTTTCAGTGCTTTTATCCATCGTCATTCACCTCTATTCGTGCACGAACGCGCCACAAAAGGGCACACTCCGAAGCGTTATGGCCCCGTGCCGCCACCTCCGATATTATAGCCGCACAAACTCTTTCGCCCGACTTTCGGTGGAATCGTGCACCGATCTCAACTCACTCGAATCGTCGGAGGCGGCGTCGGCGGTCTGGAACTCGCCACTAAACTTGGCAAGCGATATCGGAAACGTGACGACATTGAAGTCACGCTGGTCGATCGCTCGCATTCACACCTGTGGAAACCGCTCTTACACGAAGTGGCAGCCGGAACCCTCAACTCCAATGAAGACGAGTTGAGTTACCTCGCGCATGCCCATTGGAACGGCTATAAGTTTCGACTCGGCGCTTTCAAGGATCTCGACCGCCATCGTAAGACAATTACGATTGCCGCTTCATCCGACGCAGAAGGCAGCGAGTACATACCGGAACGAATCCTGCCCTACGATACCCTGGTCATCGCGATAGGTAGTGTGACGAATGACTTCGCCGTGGACGGGATTACGCGCCATTGTTTCTTCCTCGACGCCAGAGACGAGGCAAATGTCTTTCATCAGCATCTCGTTCGAACCTGCTACCTAGCAAACGCACAGAGCGAACCGGTACGGCCGGGTCAGTTGCATATCGCGATCGCGGGGGCGGGCGCGACGGGCGTGGAACTGGCTGCGCAACTCGATTATTCGATTACGGCATTAGTCGGCTTCGGCTTGGACAAGATCAATATCAAACGCGACCTGCGGATCCATTTGATCGAAGGCTCGGATCGAGTCCTCCCCGGGCTGCCGGAGAGGGTATCGAGTGCCACCCACGCATTGCTCGATCAACATCGTAGTTCTCTCGCCGGCAGGCTCCTTTTGCGCTCGCCGCGCAGGCCTCAACCGCCCGCGCTGTGCAGCCCGTATTTCTGCATGCGATAACGCATCGCCATGCGCGTGATACCAAGGCGGCGCGCCGCTTCGGATACGTTCTCTGCGCTGGCCTCCAGGGCGCGTTCGATCATCAGCTTCTCCATTTCTTCGAGGGTCATTTCGTCGAAGATCGGTGGAGTGTCGGATTCGGATGGCGTATTCCCGTCGAGCCCCAGGGCGCTGTCGTCAAGAGTGCCGGTGCCCGACAACAACACTGCTCGTTCCAGCACATGGTTCAATTCTCGAACGTTTCCGGGCCAGGAATATTGATTTATACGGCGTTCGGCTGCGTCCGATAATTCGATTTCGCCCATTCCGTAGCGGCGACCCACCTCTTTCGCAAAATGTCTTGCCAGAATCACCGCGTCGCCATTACGTAAGCGCAAGGGCGGTAATTCTATGGTCAGCACCTTGAGACGGAAATAGAGATCCGAGCGCAGCGTTCCCGAAGCGACCATTTCGTCGACCGAACGATTGGTTGCTGCGATGAACCAGGCGGTGGTGCGCCGTTCGTGACTGCTACCGATGCGCCGCAAGGAGCGTCGTTCGAGCACGGCTAGCAGTTTGGCCTGCAACTCCAAGGGAATCTCGCCGATTTCGTCGAGGAAAACGATGCCGTCTTCGGCGGCTTCAATGAGTCCGGTCCGCTCATTGACCGCATTGGTAAATGCACCTTTGACGTGTCCGAACAATTCCGCCTCGATGAGATCGTTCGGCAGCGCGGCGCAATCGACATGTACGAACGGCCGTGACCTGCGGCCGGAACAACGATGCAGCATTCGCGCAGCGACGTCCTTGCCGGATCCCGTCTCACCGGTGAGCAGGACCGTCGGTGGAACCGTGTCGATGTTCACGAGCCCCGCGATCTTTTTAACCTGTTCGCGGATCAAGCAAATCTGCGACGATTCGCCGAGCATTCCGGCCACATCCGGACGATTACCTTCCCGGGCCTTGGAATATTCGAGCTGTCGATTGATCGCACTCGCAGCCAGCACCTTTTCGATGTTGATCTGTAGTTCATCCAAGTCGAGCGGCTTATTGAGGTAATCGGAGGCAGCGTGTTTCATCGCGGTTACGGCGTCCTCGACTTCCCCATAGGCGGTCATGACGATCACGGGAACATCACTGGTTTCTCGCAAGCGCTGCAAAAAATCGAGTCCGGATCCGTCCGGAAGGCGCATGTCGAGCAGCACGAGATCCGGTTCCCTGCTTACCAGACATTCGGCGGCAGCGGCCAGGGTCGCAGCATGAATGCAGTTGAAGCCCGACTTGGAAAGACGACGAATGACGGCCTTAGCGAAAAGCGCCTCGTCCTCGATGAGGACAACCGTCGCGCGCGTAGCAGACACCACGGCTGATATTGATTCGACGTCGTCACTCAGAGCCATGATCATTCACCTCTACCGCACTCGGCGCCGTGATTTCTACGTCCGTACCTTCGCCCTCCTCGATCAAAAATTCCAGTTTAAAGCCGTGTGTGCTGCATATTTTGAACGCGATCGGTATGCCGAGTCCCGTACCGAATCGTTTTGTACTGGGGCCTGGCGTCAATTCCGTCGCTTCCGGTTTGAACGGCAGGCCGCCAGCGCGGTCACCAATGGTCATTCGAACCTCACCGTTGCGCTGCTCGACCGCGAGCGTAACGGTCTGGCCGGCGGCTGAAGCCTCGATGGCGTTGTTGACGAGTCCGTAGAGCGCCTGCTCCATGAGATCGCGGTCGGCATTGATCAGCGCTGCCGTGTCCCAGCTTCCCCGCCGACAGCGGATATCGAATTCGGCGAAACGCGACTCGAGCATACCGGCAACCGCGTCGATCAAATCGACTGCCGCGACCCTGCGGCGTTGCGGTTTAAGCGGATGGAGGTAGGATACCAAGGCCGTCACCCAGCGTCCGAGCCGGTCTACCGTCTCGATGATGGCGCCGCGGATGTCTTGAAGTTCCCAGGGTTCCTCGGACCCGTCGAGCAACTGGGCGTTGGCGCGGATCGCGGCGAGCGGATTGCGAATATTGTGCGCAATGACTGGGCTCAAGGCCCCAAGCGCGGATTGACGTTCGTCGTCGACCAGGGCATCGCGGCTGGCTTCAAGTTCGTCGGCCATCTGATTGATTCCGCGGGCCAACTCCCTGACTTCTTCAACGCCGACTTCCGGCAGATGACGTTTCAGGTCGCCGCCGCTCATGTCACGGGTGCCGGCCATGACCGACTGCATGGGGCGCACGAAACCGAGAGTCAAACTGCGCCGTGAAAAGATCAACAGGCCAACTCCGACCAAGACGGGCAGAGTGAGGAAAAACGGCGCGATTTCCATCCACCGACCGATGTCTTCCTCCTGGGCTTTTAGCTGTTGGTCGATCAGACCGGTGAATGATTCGAACGCTATCTCGAAACCGGCCACGAAGCGTTGCTCGAATTGGGGGTCGAGCAGCTTCGAGCGAACCAGGCGATTCAATGCGAAGGGATCGTCGAGCGTTTCGAGCAGATCGGCCTGCAACCGGCTGAACGCGATCTGCATCCCTTGCACGGCGTAATCCTCGCCGCGGTGAGCAGATTTACGCCTGAGTTCATTGAACAATTCTCGAATGATGCGGGAATTACGCTTGTTCAATGCACGCGTTCGCGGATCCTCTTTGAGCCCGGCGACGGAGACCTCCTGGATCTGCTTGAACAGTAGTGATCGTATCTCCTGTGCCGTGTAGGCAAGAAAATTAAGGCGTATGGATTCTTCCGACGATTGCTGCCAGAAATAGGCCCAGGTACTGGCAAGACCGCCCATAATGACTACCAGAGTCAAAAACGCCAGTTCGTGAGTCAGCAGTAACCGACGAAGAGACTGCGGACGGGTGACTTGCATGCGGCGGGATTATAGGACGCGAAGGCGACCAGCGCCGCAGGACGCTGCGACGCCAATTGGTCGATATCGCTCAGCGGGGGTGGCTAAATTCAACCAGCACGCGCGCCTGGAACGCCTGAGCCGGTCCCCGGCGATCATCGTATAATGTCTTAACTTCTTGAAAAATAAAACTTATATGTAAATATTGTGAATTGCGACCGGGCTGGCACGGAAATCGCTTCAATTTGGGTAGACTTTAGTTGACCACTCGGAAAGGAAACAGACATGGCTTGGGAAACTCCTGCATATAACGACGTCCGGTTCGGTTTTGAAATCACGATGTATATCAACAACCGATAAACGCCGACAAACTCCGTCAAAAGGGGCCAATGGCCCCTTTTTTTGTGCTCCGGATCCATTGAAGCGCGAAAGACGAGCGCCACCCGGCCTTTGCGAGCGGCACATTCGATAACGCGCCCGGGACCAGCGGTCCGATAAAAACAGTCGCCCGCAGCACCATTAGCCAGTGAATCACCATGGCGAAGGCGGCGTAATTATCAGACGTTTCGAAGACCTGGGGATATCGATGCGCGAGACGGATACGCAACTGCTGTCGTGGCGTAGCACGACGGCCGACAGATGCTTTAGAATCTCGCGGGCCAACAGAAGAGGACAAGTGCGTCTTCTCTCCCACGTTGACGAGAACCTATCTCATAATTACCAGCGCGCGCGGCAATAAGGGAAATACGGGGACCGTTTACTTATTTCGAGAACTCATAAAACGAGATGTGTACTTGCACGAAATAGGTAAACGGTCCCCGCATTTCCGCGCGCCGATACAGTGGCTTGCGCTCACTGTGTGTTTCATACACCCGCTATCGACCCCCGTCGTAGCCGCCTCTTCGTATGATATCGAAATCAAGAAATCCCAACGTCTGCTCATCGTCCGGAAGGGTGAGGAAGTTCGCAAGGTTTACCGTATTGCCTTGGGCCGCGGCGGCCCCGGCAACAAGCAGCGGCTCGGCGACAGGAAGACACCGGTCGGCACTTATCGCGTGATTGGATTCAACGACCGCAGCAAATTCGATTTCTTCATCCGCCTGAACTATCCAAACGTCAAGGACGCGTTCTACGGACTAAAATCAGCCGTTATCGCGCGCGCGGAGTTCGACCGCATTATCGGCGCGTTGCGTCGCAACATACTGCCGCCACAGGATACGTCCCTGGGCGGCGCCATCGGGATTCATGGCATCGGTCCGGAAACACCGGAAAAACTTCGGATCCATGAAAATCTGAACTGGACGGAAGGATGCATCGCGCTGAAAAATGAAGAAATTCACGAGCTCCGGCCCTATATCCGCATCGGCACGCGCGTGGTGATCAGGGAATGAGGGCCGCCGTCGTATGTTTCGCTCTGATTCTGGCAATGCCGATCGACGGTGCTCAACCATCGGAACCACAGGCGAGTTCGACTGATCTGGTCGTCCGTTACGTCGTCGACAAACCGTTTTCTGACGTAATCTTCGAACTCGATTTCGCCATTACCGAGCGGAATTTCCGAATTACCGGCCGCAATACCATCGGCGAAGGTCTTAGAAAACGCGGTTATGAAGATTTCCCCAATATCGAGGTCATCCACTTCTGCAGCCTCGAAAAAGCACGCGAAGTCCTCGTCATCGATCCGGGTTTCGTGGCTCAGATGCCGTGCAGAATCGCGGTGTACGAGCAAGGCGGTAAGACCGTGATCAGTCTCATTACCCTACCGCTAGACCACCCCGACCCCCGGGTCAACGAATTTGCGCGACGTATGAACGGGATAATGACCGAAATTGTCGAGTTCACACTCGACTCCAACGGCGAGTGAGCATGGCGAAACTGCGGGATTTCGATCACTGGCTGCTGCTCATCTGGTTGCTGATTACGGGGCTCATCGTCTTCGGATTCGTCGTAAGTTGGAATGAAAGCCTGCTGCACACGCTTTACGCCACCGACAAGAGTCGTATATCGCTATTGATCGGGCTGCTCTATTTCCTCGGTACTGCACACTGTGCAAAGCGTACCGCGTATCTTGCCGCCGAAATTGACCTCGTTACGCGCGTCGACTATGCGGTCGGCGCACAAGCGGTGCCGGTTCAGATCGACCGGGACAGCATCACAATCCAGGGGCAGACGGTATCGCCCGACAGCATTCTCGGCAGCCATCTCGTGGCGCTTTCTGGCAGGCCGCGGGATGCTGAGACTCGTGTCCAAGACTCCGAGCACTCGACCCTCGTCGACGTACTCGTTTCTCAGGCTAAGGGCTCTCACGATATCGGTTGGTACGTCGTCGATATTCTGTTGAAGCTCGGCCTGATCGGGACCATCGTCGGTTTTATTCTGATGTTGGGTTCGGTCGCTGATACCGCCTCGCTCGACGTCAACACGATGCAAAAGGTGCTCAAGCAGATGAGTGCGGGTATGGGTACGGCCTTGTTCACGACCTTGGCCGGATTGACCGGCAGCATCTTACTCGGCCTGCAGTACCTGCTGCTCGACAAAGGCGCTGATTTACTCATCGAACGCATATTGAGACTTTCCGAATCGCGTCTGTTGCTGCCGTGACTAGCCGAACATAATTCAGATGGCATTCGGCAGCAGTTGGCAATCTGTTCGCAAAGGCTCTGATCCTTTTACTGATCTATTGTTCAACGCCTTACTCGGATTTACCTACCTGTTTCTTATTGCGATCATGTTCATGAATCCGGTCGCGAAGAAAGGCATCATCGATCCAAAGGCTGAATACATCATTACCATCGGGTGGCCCGACAACAACCCGGATGACATCGACACCTGGGTCGAAGACCCTAACGGCAACGTGATCTGGTTTCGAAACCGCGAGGCGGGATTGATTCATCTCGACCGCGACGATCGCGGTATAGTCAACGACACGATCGTTATCAATGGAACGGAAATTCAAAATCCCTTAAACCAGGAAGTGGTGACCATTCGCGGGGTCGTACCGGGCGAATACGTCGTCAATCTTCACTACTATGCGACCGAGACCAACAAACCCGTGTCGGCAACGGTCAAGGTGGCCAAAGTCAATCCGGCACTGGAAATCGTTTATTATGGCGACACGGTGCTGGACGAAAAGGGAGACGAAAGAACCGCCGTGCGTTTCGTCATTGATAAATCCGGCCGCGTCGATCAGATCGGGCATATTTTTAAAAGCCTCGTGATCTTCTAGTGTGCCATCCCGTGAAAAAATTGTGTAAGTCGCGCTGGATTTTTTGTTCCTGGCAAGGCGCGAGGACGCCGCGTAGCGGGATCTACGCAAGGACGAGGAACGCCGCAAGGGACGAATCGCAGGCCAGAGCGGGAAGGATTGACAAGGTTCGTAACGCCGAACTGTGCGATTTCATGGGCAAGGCAGATGCGCCATGACTTATTCAGAGATTCCTTAACTCTCGAGGAGCACCAGTTTGGTTTTACTAGGGCAATCCGGACTCATCAGCGCGTATATCATCATCGCCCTGTTACTTGTCAGCCTGAACCTGTATACGAAGTGGTCGTGGCAGATCAAAGCGTCTTTGATCGTGATCGTTTCCGGATTCTATATAGTCACGTATTTTTCGCTGCCACCGTTGCTCGGCTGGCCGACCGACGATACGCTTCCGCAACGCTTCAACCTGGTCGCAATTTACGTCCAGGAACCGGACAAATCGACCGGGGCCGAAGGCGAGATTTTCCTTTGGGCTACGGATATGAGCAAAGGACCGCGAGGCGCCGAACCCCGCGCGTACCGGGTGCCCTTTACCGGCGAATTGCATGCCAAAGTCGTCGAGGCCGGCAACAAAATGCGCAAAGGCCTCCCGCAACTCGGAGAAATCAGCGAAGAACAAGTCGGACCCCATGCGCGGGCTACCGATGCGACACAGGGCGGACAAAAGAGCGTGGCGATCGAGTTTTTCGACCTCCCTGATCCGTTATTTCCCGAGAAATGAGACTGGCGTCTTCATTAACTACAACCGCGTTGATAGTATTCAGCTGCGGGAAGGCGATGTAGTCGATATCGGAGATGTACGGCTCAATTTCACCCTTCATGACGAGAGTTACGCCGATCAGGGTGCCACGGTAGTCTTGCGGACACATTCTCCGGTGTAAACCGTATCTGCGTACTAGCCCGCCAAATGAACGAAGGCGGGCACGCCCGCATACGGGCTAGGAATGCCCGCGCGGCATCGTGTAAATATTCAGATCCCAAACGAGTTCGACCGCCCCGGCTTTGGCGCCGAAGCCCCGGCATATACAGTGCGACCCAACGGCAGCCAGATGATCGCCAATGAAGATCAGCGGCGTCAGGTCTCGCTCCCAAGGCGGGACTTGCCATTCCTGAAACAGTTTCTTCAGTTTCTGGCTGTGCGTCCGCGCCGCCGGATGGCACCGTTCGCCGCCGCCTCGAAATCCGACCGAGACCGCTGCATCCTTGATCACCGCCGAGTCAAGACCCTCGGTAGGTGCCGGGCGGGTCGACAAGCTGCCCCAAGGGAATCGCAGTTCTGTGCGTAAATCCCAAGGAGTAGTTTCGTGACCGGGCTGCTCGCTGAAATCCCGCATGAGATACAAGCGATCGCGATAGCGTCTCAGCTGGCATTCCTTCCAGCGGACCAGCGGGCCGGCATCTTCCCGCGCTGGCAGCATACGTTCAAATATCTGCGCTAAGTGCCGCCGCCCCGGCACACCACCCCCCGCCCGCACAAGCCAGCGCTTGAGTACGAATGGCCGTAGTTCCGGTTCGAACTGGAGCAAGGTGGCGGTGTCCAACTGTGACGGCCGGCATACGGATGCATCGAGTGCCCGGTCTGCAATCCGGTCGAGGACGTTCGCGAGTTCAGCTTGTAGGCCCGCCGTTTGTCGCAGATTTTCAACAGCGCCGGGAAATCCTTGCTCTAACGTCGGGACGATACGTCGGCGAAGGTAGTTGCGGGCGTGGCGCTCGTCGCGATTGCTGGGATCCTCAATCCATTCCATTCCCTCGCTCTTGGCATAAAGCTCGAGATCGCGTTTTCTGGAATCGAGCAAAGGTCGAGCCAGGAACCCTTTATCGAACCGACGCATTGCTCGAATCCCGGACAGTCCATGTGGACCCGCACCACGTAGCGCACGGTACAACAAGGTTTCGACGTGATCGTCAAGGTGATGAGCAGTCAACACACAGGTGCGTCCGTCAACCATCGAGCGGAAAATACGATAACGCTCTTCGCGCGCCCATTCCTCCATGTTGGCGCCACGGGGCACCTTTCCGTCGAGCGCCACGGTTTCGAAGGCCACCGCCAGATGGTCGGCAACGCGCCGGCAATGTTCGACCCATTGAGCACTGTCGGGCTGGAGACGATGATCGATGTGCACCGCGCGCACCTCAAGGCCGCGCGTCCCGGCGTATTCTTTTGCCAGATGAAGCAAAACTGAGGAATCAACGCCGCCGCTGAATCCAACGACAAATCGATCGCAACGGGACTGTTCAACGATATGATCGAGCTTATCGAAAGCGTTCGAGATCAACGACGTCATCGATAGTGCGAATAGGCCTCCGAATTGTTTGCGAAACAAGCTCCGTCGGCTTCAACGTTCCGCATACTGCCCCATGGCAGCTAATCGTGAGCGTCGGGCAACTACGAGTTCCTCGGGATTCATCATGCATAAATCCTTGAGGGCTGACTCGATAGATGCAGCAAGGTGCGATGCCGCGGCATCAACGTCGCGGTGGGCTCCGCCGAGAGGCTCGTCGATGATTTCGTCGATTACGCCCAGGTCGTCGAGGCTATCCGACGTAATACGCATCGCTTCGGCGGCGTCCGCCGCCTTCTCCGCGCTTTTCCAGAGAATCGAGGCGCAACCTTCAGGCGATATCACGGCGTAGATCGCGTACTTCATCATGAGCACGCGATCGGCGACCCCGATCGCGAGCGCGCCGCCGGATCCGCCTTCACCAATCACGGCGGCCACGATCGGCGTCTTCAAGCCCGACATCGCCATGAGATTACATGCGATGGCTTCGCTTTGCCCGCGTTCTTCCGCATCGATACCCGGATAGGCGCCCGGGGTATCGATAAACGTGATGATCGGCAACCGAAATCGTTCGCCAAGCCTCATGATTCTGAGCGCCTTGCGGTAGCCTTCGGGACGCGGCATACCGAAATTACGCTGCAGATTCTCCTTCGTGCTACGCCCTTTCTGATGCCCGATAAAAGCAAGACTTCGCCCGTTCATTCTGCCGATGCCCGAGACAATGGCGGGATCGTCGGCAAACATACGATCGCCGTGCAACTCGTGTATGTCTTCAAACAGTCGGTGAACATAATCCAGGGTGTAGGGCCGCCTGGGATGGCGCGCCAGCTTTGCAATCTGCCAGGGTGACAGTTTCGAAAAAATCTGGCGTGTCAATTCTTCCGACCGCTCCCTAAGCCGGTCGGTCTCTTCGAAAATGTTGATCTTGGAATCGTGCCCCACCAGCCGAAGTTCTTCGATCTTGGCTTCAAGTTCGGCGATCGGTTGTTCAAAATCGAGAAAATCCAGATTTAGCTGCGCTTCTTGCGTTTCATTCTCGGCCATAGTTCGCTTCTACCCGCTTGCTTTACCTAAGGGAACCTCTGAATAAGTCATGGCACATCTGCCTTGCCCGTGAAATCGCGCCGCTCTGTGTTACGAACCTTGCCAATAGTCCCGGCTATTGCCTGCAATTCGTGCCTTGACCTGCGCGATTTCATGAACAATTCAAACGCACCATGACTTATTCAGAGGTTCCCTAGTACTCGACCTTGATCTGTCGATCGCCGAAATGCCCCCTTAGTCCGTCCAACAGCGTATCGGTCACATTGACACGCCATTTCTCGCCTAATTGTAAGCGCGCCCTGCAATCCGGGCGCAAATACTCGATCGCGATCGGACACCGCCCGTTGCTGTAGTTCTCGATGAGCAAATGCAAACTTGAGACGAAACCATCATTCAGGTCGGGCTCAGAAACGTTCACTACGAGAGCCCGTGCATGGCGGTTGCGCGCTTCTTCCATCGTGAAAATTTCGTCCGCTTGAACGCTATGGGCCTCTGTGAAATCGTCGACGTCGCAATTTCCCTCTATAGCGACAACATGATCTGTGACGAGCTTGTGTAGGTAACGTTCTAATGCTTCTTGGTAAACCTTGACCTCGATGCGCGCGGTCTTGTCGTCGAGCAAAACCACAGCCATGCGCCCGTTCCGTGTCTTTACGATCCTAACCGATATGACCAACCCGGCGATGCGCTTGCGCCCGGGCCTCAATTCACCCAGCGTACAACTCGCGAACGCCGCCAATTCGACTGCGTAGCGTTCGATGGGGTGGCCGCTGAGATAAAGGCCCAGCGTTTCCTTTTCACACGCGAGCAGTTCGTCTTGCGACCATTCTCTGACGCCGCTCGCGTAATAGAGATCAGACGAATATGCGGCGTCCTCGTCGCCTGCCGCTGCCGCGAGTCCGAAGAAATCGCTCTGCCCCGAAGCGATCGCCTTTAAATGCTGCCCCGTGATTTGCAGCACGCGGTCTACAGTCGCCATGAGCACCGGCCTGCTCCGCCCGAAACAATCGAGTGCGCCTGCTTTAATCAGTGCCTCGAGCGCGCGGCGATTGATCCGCTTTTCGCAGTTACGCCTACACAAATCGAGAATATCCCGGTATTCACCATGCTGCCGTCGCTCGGAAACAATGGAATCGATGGCCGCCTCGCCGACGCCTTTAACAGCCCCAAGACCGTAACGGATGGCAGGGCCATCGGCGATGCTGAAGCGAAAGTTGCACTGGTTGACGTCGGGAGCCGTGATGGGGATGCCCATCAACCGACACTCCTCTATTAGGGTGACCACCTTGTCGGTCGAGTCCATGTCCGCAGACAGTACCGCCGCCATGAACGCGGCCGGGTAGTGGGTCTTCAACCATGCGGTCTGGTAAGCCACGAGCGCGTAGGCTGCGGAATGCGACTTATTAAAACCGTAACCGGCGAATTTCTCCATCAAGTCGAAAATGAACGTTGCGTCGCTTTCTAAAATGCCGTTGTCAGCCGCGCCATTGACGAATATCTCGCGTTGCTGACCCATCTCTTCGAGCTTTTTCTTGCCCATAGCCCGTCTCAGGAGGTCTGCCGCCCCCAGCGTATATCCCGCGAGTACACGGGCGATTTGCATCACCTGTTCCTGATACAAGATCACACCATGGGTGGATTTGAGAATCGGCTCCAAGGCAGGATCGGGATACCTGACGGCCGCGCGTCCGTGTTTCCGGTCAATAAAATCGTCCACCATGCCTGACTGGAGAGGTCCGGGGCGAAACAATGCGACGAGGGCGATCATGTCTTCGAACGAATCGGGACGCAGCCGTTTGATGAGTTCTTTCATACCCCTCGATTCCAATTGGAATACGGCCGTGGTACGAGCACTTTGAACCAGTTTGAACGTGGCCGGATCGTTTAACGGAATTTTGCCGATTTCGATCGCATCCTCGTTGATTGCTTCACGGGCTTCGTTGATGTCCCGTATCGCCCAATCGATGATCGTCAAGGTGCGCAAACCCAGAAAATCAAACTTGACCAGACCGATCGCCTCGACATCGCCCATATCGAACTGGGTAACCATCACTTCACTTCTCTGCTCGCAATAAAGCGGCATGTAATCAGTGAGTGGAGCAGGAGCGATTACGACACCGCCGGCGTGCTTCCCTGCGTTCCGGCTGAGCCCTTCCAGTTTCAGGGACAGGTCGATGATTTCCCTGACGTCCTCTTCATCTTCATAACGCTTCCGGAGTGTCGGTTCCTCGTCCAACGCCCGATTCAGGGTCATCTGAGTATCGAAAGGAATCATTTTTGCAAGCTGATCTACGAATCCGTATGGAAAACCAAGGACGCGCCCCACGTCTCTCACGACCGCCTTTGCAGCCATCGTACCGTGCGTGATGATCTGTGCGACCCGATCACGGCCGTAGCGCATGGCGACGTATTCGATAACCTCATCGCGCCGGTCCATGCAGAAGTCGATATCGAAATCCGGCATGGAAACGCGTTCCGGATTGAGAAAACGTTCAAACAGCAGATCGTATTCGATCGGATCCAGCTCGGTGATACCAAGCGCGAAAGCGGCCAGCGAACCGGCGCCTGAACCCCGCCCGGGACCGACTGGAATGCGGTGTTCCTTGGCCCATTCGATGAAATCGGCCACGATAAGAAAGTACCCCGAAAACCCCATGGTCTGGATGACGTCGAGTTCGTGCTCAAGACGCTGGATATAGCTCTCCCACTCGTCGGGCTTTTGTCGGTTTTTCTTTATCGCGCCGGAAACAAACCTCTGTTCAAGTCCGATCGCCGTTTTTTCGTGCAGCAATTCATCGATCGACGAATCATTTGCAACGGGGTATGACGGCAGGTGATATTTACCGAGTTCGAGCTCGAGATTGCACCGAATAGCGATATTCACTGAATTAGCGAGCGCTTCGGGCACGTCGGAGAAAAGCTCACACATCTCTTCTTCCGACCGGAAATACTGATTCGGTGAATATTCCCGTGGACGCCGCGGATCAGCAAGCGTTCGCCCGTCGTGGATGCAGACCCGCGCCTCATGGGCGTCAAATTCATCGGATCCCAGGAATCTTACGTCGTTGGTCGCGACGACGGATACGTCGGACGTCTGCGCACAGGTCAGCACCGCATCGATGTATCGTTCTTCGCGCTCGCGCCCCGTACGGGTCAATTCAATGTAGTACCGATCACCGAATAATTGTCGCCAGTAGTCGATTCTCCTCGTCAATTGATCGCTCCTCCCTTCGTTCAGAAGGGACCCGAGGTCACCAGCAGTGCCGGCGGAAAGCGCGATCAAACCGGCAACAGCGTCTTGCTTGAGCCAGGATTCATCCACCGCGGCGACGCCACCGCGCTGGCCGAAGTGGTAGGCCTGTGTGATGAGGTGGCTGAGGTGGCGGTACCCTTCGATGTTCTGACAAAGCAATACGAGTTTGAATTTGTCCGGCGATCCAACGTGGCTGGAAATCCACAATTCCGCTCCGGCGATCGGCTTGACGCCGGCGCGCCGTGCCGTCTGGTATAACTTCGCGAGCGCGAACACGTTGCTATGATCCGTTACCGCAACCGCCGGCATACTCAATTCGACACAACGTTCGACGAGCTGCGGCACGCGTACCAGACCGTCTACGAGCGAGTATTCACTGTGCACGTGCAGATGAACGAAACGCGGTTCAATCATGGTAAACCGGCGGCGCTGATCATGCGCCGGACCGGCCCGAATGTGCGGCGGTGCTCGGCAGTGATACCGCAGCGTTCGAGCGCTGACAGGTGTTCGGCGGTCGGATATCCCTTGTGCCTGGCGAACCCGTATTCCGGATAACGCGCATCGAGTTCTAGCATCAATCGGTCGCGTGTGACTTTCGCCACGATGGACGCCGCACTGATCGATGGAACTTTGGCGTCGCCGCCAACAAGGGCGGTGGCAGGACACGGTACGCGCGGGCAATACGTACCGTCGACAACGATGCGATCAGGCGGATGTGAAAGGTCTTCGACGGCTCGTTGCATCGCCACCAGCGTCGCCTGCAGTATGTTCAAACTTTCGATCTCGCGCACGTTCGCGAGGCCGATACCGATCGCGCAAGCTGTCGCGGTGAGAGCCTCGAACAGGCGCTCGCGCTGGCGCGCGCTCTTCTGCTTGGAATCACCCAGGCCAGCGGGGACATCGTCGCCCAGAACAACCGCCGCGGCGACGACCGGACCGGCCAGCGGTCCGCGGCCCGCTTCGTCGACGCCGGCAACGATTTCATAATGCCCTACCGCTTCGCTGGCGATCATGACGCGACCAGCCGAAGCACTGCGTTGGCGGCGTTTTGCGCAGCACCGCACTGCATACGCTCATGCAGGGATCGGCTGGTTGCCAGGAAGTCGGCCCGTCTATCCACATCGTTAAGCCAAGCGAGCAATTCGCGGCAAATGACGCGCGGCTCGAGCGCGTCCTGGATCAATTCCGGTACCAATTCCCGCCCGGCGAGAATATTGGGCATGGCGATACGCGGAATCCTCACCATACGCCTGATTATAAAGTAGGTGACGGGCGCGAGGCGGTAGCCGACGACCATCGGTGTTCCACACAACAGCCCCTCCAGAGAAGCAGTACCGGAAGCCACCACGGCGGCGTCGGCCGCGGTCAATACGCGCTGCGCGTCCCCGTGGACCAGGGTGCAGACGAAATCGGGGTCGATGCGCGCGATGCGGCGTCTGGCTTGATCGAGGTGCTCCTCATGGGCGGTGCAGAGTACAAAGTGCGCCCGTGGCAGTTCGCGCCGAAGCATGGCCGCGCCCTCGATAAAAGGCTGAAGCAGACGGTCGAGTTCCTGTTGGCGGCTACCGGGCAAAATCGCTATCAACGGCCCGTCACTAGCAATACCGAGCGCGCTACGCGCGCCGCCGACATCTGGATCCAGCGGCAACAGGTCTGCCAGAGGATGTCCTACGAACGACGCCCGGGTGCCGCGGCCGTTGAAATAGTCCGGTTCGAATGGGAATACCGCCAATAGAAGATCGGCCGCTTTGCGCAGGGATTTCACTCGCGACTTTCTCCACGCCCAGACTTGGGGACAGACATAATGGACGGTACTTACTCCCCGGCGTTTGAGCGCACGCTCAATGCCGAGGTTGAAATCCGGCACATCAATACCGAAGAACACATCCGGCGGCGCATGGAGAAAGTGCTGGATAAGTCGGCTGCGAAGCCGGCGTAACGCCGGATAACGGCGCACTACTTCCACGAGCCCCATGACGGAAAGCTCGTCAATTCCCGCGATCTCGCGGCAACCGGCCGCGATCATCTGGGGACCTGCCATACCGTCGAACTGCGCGTTCGGGACCTCGGCTCTGAGGGCTCTTATGAGCTCCGCACCCAAACGATCGCCTGATGCTTCGCCAGCGACGAGACCAATGCGCATTTAGTGCGCCGTCCCGCGAAAAACTATCATAACTCGTTGGTCTTTTTTTTCCCCAGCCGAGTTCCTTCTTGCGTCAAGCCCGCCACGCGGCTTCCTCGCGCCTTGCCAGGAACGAAAAATCCGGTGCGACTTACGCAACTTTTTCACGGGACGGCACACTGGCGGCCCGTTGGAGTATAGGTTTCGCTAAATAGCCCCACTAATCACCTCAAACCATGGCGCATCTAGCCTCGCTCTCCCACCCGCGTTGCTGCGATTCCCTTTGGATTCTCTGAATAAGTCATGGTGTGTCTGAATTGCCCATGAAATTGTGCAGATCAAGGCACGAAGCGCAGGCAATAGCGGGGACTATTGGCAAGCTTCGTAACGTAAGGCTCCGCGATTTCATGGGCAAGGCAGATGTGCCATGATTTTTTCAGAGGATCCCCAAGTCCGATGGGCTGCTAGCGCACAATGCCACGGGTCGAGGAGCGGATAAATTCGAACATCTGATGCACCTGCGTGTTCCCATTGCCCTCGCACTCTAGGATTTTCATCGCTTCCTCCAGGGTATATCCCTGCCGGTATAGCGCCTTGTAGCACCGCCTGAGCGCCGCGATCGCTTCCGGATCGAACCCGCGTCGCTTGAGTCCCTCGCGATTGATGCTCCGCGGACGGGCCGTATTGCCGTCCACCATGATGAACGGGGGGACGTCGCGAACGATGATCGCGGCGATCGCCGAAAAGCTGCTTTCACCCATGCGGCAGAATTGATGAACGCCGGTGAATCCACCGAGGATTGCGAAATCGTGGATCTCGACGTGCCCTGCCAAAGTGGCATTGTTCGCAAAGACCGTGTGGTTTCCTATCTGGCAATCGTGGGCGATGTGACAATACGCCATTATCCAATTTTCGTTTCCAAGGCGGGTTACGCCGCCACCGTGGCCGGTACCACGATTGATAGAGCAGTATTCCCGAATCGTGTTGCCGTCTCCTATTTCCAGCCGCGATTCGCCGACACCGTCAAACTTCTTGTCCTGCGGATCGCCGCCAATACAACAAAATGCGCCGATCGAGTTATTCGCGCCGATCGTTGTCGGTCCAATCACTATCGCATGCGGCTCGATGCGAGTACCGGAGCCGACTTGTACGCCTCGACCGATGAGCGACCAGGCACCGACTTCGACATCAGACGCTAGTTCGGCATGACCGTCCACTCGCGCGGTCGGATCGATCAACTGAACGATTCTCTTTCGGTCGTCATGAACTCCGCGCTTGCTACCACCTCGCCTTTAACTTCCGCCGTCGCGCTAAATCGGTAAATACCTTTAAGGTGGCGCATGAGTATCGCCTTGAGGATAAGCTGATCCCCTGCCGTTACCGGTTGCTTGAATCGCGCCTTGTCGATCCCGACGAGGTAATAGACGTTGCCTTTTTCGTTTCGCGCCTGGTTTGAATAAAAGGCCAGCATGCCGGTCGCCTGTGCCATGGATTCGAGAATCAACACGCCCGGCATAATCGGATGACCTGGGAAATGCCCCTGGAAGTATGGCTCGTTGATCGAGACGTTTTTCAGCGCCTCGATCGATTCGAAGGGCGTATAATCTATGATTCGGTCAATGAGTAGAAACGGATATCGATGCGGCATCGTTTGCAGAATTTTGGAAATCGCCACATCTTCCATTACGCTCTCCGCCGCTGCAGAATCCATACTTCACCCTTTCCGGTAACAGCTAGAACATTCGAAACGCTCGCGCCATCGACTGCGCTACTCGAATCGAACGACCGCACACTGTATGCGAAGATCGATGTCGAAAGCCGTTGAAGCGAGATTTTTCTCACCGCGTTGCGACCGCGATCGAGTGTCGCTCAGGAATCGAGCGGCTCGAGCGATTTCGATCGACTCGAACGTCCCGATGCACGTCGAATATTGGCCACTCTACGCCACCATCTGGAACTGAGTTCGGCCGGCCACCCGGAAGAATGCCGCGATCCGTCTTCCTCTATCGAGCGCGTTACCATACTCATAGCGGTTACCGTTACCCGATCGGCGACGACGATGCCCTCGCCAATTCCAACTTTTCCTCCAATTAGACAATGACGTCCAATATTCGCTGCGCCAGCGACAGCCGTCTGACCGGCTATGGCGGTATGTTCGCCGACGCGCGAATCATGTCCGATAAGTACCTGGCTGTCGAGAGCACAACCATTCGCGATAAAGGTGTCGCCGAAAACGCCACCGTGTACCACGACTTGGGCAAGAATCGTGATGTCGTCCCCGATCTGCACGCCGCCGAAGCTCGGAACGCGCAACCATCGAGAACCATCCTGGACGAGTGAAAATCCACTTTCTCCTATCACGGTACCGGCACCAATGTGTACCCGGTTACCAATCTTCGCCGGCCCGAAAATCATCGCACCTGATCCAATCCTGCAAAAGGCGCCGATCGACACATGACCGCAAATGACTGCGCCGGACTCGACGACGGTTCGCTCTCCGATTCGAACCGATGAAGCAAGGTCCGCGTTTCCTGAAATCTCGGCCGACGGCGCTACCGTACAATCCGTTTTACGAAAATAATTCAAAGCATTTCTACGGACGGGCAGCCAAGCTGCGGCTCGAGAGATTGCGATCAAGACTTCTTCAACGATAAGCGCATTTGCGATCTTTAGGTGGTGGGAATCCGCACGGTTGGCTACGATCGCGGCGGCAACCGAAGTGCTTACCTCGGCCGCGCCTTGACTGCCGACACAAAAACTGATGTCGCGTGAACTCGCGTGAGCAGGAGTCGCAAGGGAGTCAATTTCCAGTTCTTCCAGCGGCCCTTTGTGACCGGTTCCGAGACGACGGGCGAATTCACGAAGACTTAAAGCCATCAGTCTCCTATCGCCTCGATACGGGACGGCATCCGGAGCCAGTGATCGTCGAGGTCGGTTTTGCGACCGGATTTTCTTCTAGTTCGCTTCCTTCTTCAGTCGTTCTATAATCTGATCGGTAATGTCGACTTTCTCGCTCGCAAAGACGACGCCGTTTCCAAATACCATATCGAAGGACTGTTCTCTGGCGAGGTCGGTGATCGCCTCGGCAATTTTGCGTTGAATCTTTCCCATTTCTTCGTTGCGGCGAAAATTGACATCTTCCTGAAACTCCGTCGTACCACGCTTGAGTTCGCGTCGCTTGTTGACGATGTCCCTTTGAAGCCGGGTACGCTCCGCTTCGCTCATTATTGCGCCGTCTTTGGTAAATCGATCTTCAAGCCCCTTGAGTTCTTTTTGAGAGGCGACAAGATCACGATCCCGCGTCGCGAATTCTTTCTCGAGCTTCTTGCGAGCGGCATCTGCCTGCGGCGATGCTTCCAGTATTTTCGGCGCGTTGACGAAGCCCAATTTGTAATCCGCCGCATAACTCATGCTCATCGGCAATACAAACAGCAATGGCAAAATTATCGAAAATCGTTCAAATCTATTCACTGCAGTACTCCAATGCATCGTGTGTCAAATTTTAGCATTTTTTTTTCATCTCAGCCGCACTTGAGCGTCAGTGTGCCGTCCCGCACTAGTTTTCAATACGTCGCGCCGGGTTCATGCTGTGATAAACGGCGCGAGGACCAGAAAATTATGAACATTTATCGTGAAACAGCACACTAAAACTGCGCCCCGAAATTGAATTGAAAGCTCTGCAGTTCGTCGCCCGCTTGATCGCGAAACGGTTGCGCGAAACTCACTGACAACAGCCCAAAGGGGGACATCCAAATTCCTGAAACTCCTAAAGACATTCGCAGATCGCTAAGATTAAACTTGTCGTCCCTATCTACCCCAAAAATGAAGCCAGTCGCCGGGTCCTGAAAGAACACGGTATTCTTCCCATAAACATTGCCCGCATCTATGAATCCGGATAGGCGAACGGACTTGAATTCTGCAAGAAACGGGACGGGAATAATGACCTCGGCGTTGCCGACTAGCGAAATGTCTCCGCCCCGAGAGCGGCCGAAGCGGTCTTCCGGTCCGAGAGAATTTTCTTCGTAGCCCCGGACTGTGCGCGGTCCGCCCGCAAAAAAATTCTCGAAGAACGGGAGTTCCGAGGTGGCGCCGTACGCGTCTCCGTACCCCACTCGACCCTTCAACAGCAGCGTGTAATTTCTTATCAGCGGAATGAATACGCGTGCATCGTAGTCGATCTTGAAATATCGAAGATCCCCGCCGGGAAGCGCTACCTGTCCCCGTATGCGGTGCAAAACCCCTCGATCGGGAAAGATCGCCGCGTTCCTGGTGTCATACGAAAACGACGACGTTAACCTGATTATGTCGTACTTACTACCTTCTAGAAGCAGAAAATCCCTGATAATCGGATCAAGGAAAAGCGGATTCGTATTGATCTCGGTCGATTCGTAACCGAGGCCCGCGTTGACGAATCGATATTCGCTGATGGGGATACCGAAATTCATGCCGCCGGATACCGTTTTGGTGTCGAACACCGTGCGGCGGGTATCGCCCGGCTCCGTTTTGCTGTAGGACACGTCAAATCCCCGCGCAACACCATCGACGGTCCAGTAAGGATTAATATAGCCCAATCTGAAAGTTTGGTTGATTTCGCTGTTGTTGAAAGCAAAGCTGACGCTTTTCCCGCTACCGAGAAAATTGTCCTGGCTCACGTTGGTATTAAAAATGACACCGGCGGATTGTGAAAAACCGAGCCCCAGCAACAGGTTTCCGGAAGGGCGTTCTTTTACCGTGATATTGACGTCGACCTGATCGGTGGAACCCGGAACGGCTGGGGTTTCAACGTTAACGTCCTCGAAATAGCCCAGGCGACGCAATCTGGTTTTCGAGCGCTCGACCTTTGCAGTCGATATCCACCCGCCCTCGAGCTGGCGCATTTCCCTTCTCAAAACCTCGTCGCGCGTTTTCGCGTTCCCAAAAAAGTTCAGACGCCGCACGTAAACCCGCTGTCCCGGATCGACGAAATAGGTGATGTCTACCGTGCCCTCCTCGTCGTGAATATCAGGGATGGCGTTAACGTTGGCGAACGAATATCCCTCGGTACCGAGACGGTCGGTAATGTTTTTACTCGTCAAAGTCAGCATTTTGCGCGAGAACAGCATACCTTCACGCGTCGCGACCCATTTGAACAGTTCTTCGGGCTCCACGATCAGGTTGCCGGCAAGTTTAACGTCTCCGACCATGAATAATTTGCCTTCCGAAATGTTGATCGTGACATAAACATCGGCTTTATCCGGCGTGATCGACACCTGGGTCGAATCGACAGTGAAATTGATGAAACCCGTATCAAGATAGAGTGAACGAAGGGATTCCAGGTCGCCGGACAACTTCTGCTTGGAGTATTGGTCGTCCTTGGTAAACCAGCTTATCCAATTCGGCGTAGTCAATTCGAACAGTTCGAGAATATACTCGTCCGCGAACACTTCATTCCCGATGATATTGATCTGTTTTATCCGCGCGGTTTCGCCTTCAGAAATTGTAAAAGCAATTTCGAGGGACTTATCAGAGACGTGAATCAATTCGTATTCAATACGAACGCCGTATTTACCATTGGCGTAGTATTGACGCCGAATTTCCTGGGTTACCCTGTCGAGCTTCGCTTCGTTGAAAACCTCACCCTTGGCGAACCCGATTTCTTCCAATCCTTCGAGCATATTGTCCGTCTTGATCGATTTGTTTCCGTCAAAAGTAATATCCGAGATGGTCTCGCGCTCGACGACGACAACGACCAGCACATCACCGTCGCGTTCGAGCCGGACGTCTTTGAAAAATCCTGTCTTGAAAAGCGCACGGACCGCGTCTCGGGATCGTTTGTCGTCGACCGAGTCACCGACACTGATGGGAAGGTAATTAAAGACGGCGCCTGGGGAGATTCGCCCCAATCCCTCGACTCGAATATCATCGACGATGAACGGCTCGGCGGCGTAAGAAGCCGCCGCAAAAATCAAGAGAACGGCGCTTGTCCAGCCCGCAAGAAAGGCTCTTAGCATAGATTCGTTTTTAGTTGTTAGAGATGTCCGTCTACCAGCGTTCATAGAATGCGCAGGATGTCATTGTAGACGGCCAGCCCCATGAGGCTCAACAACATTACCAGACCGATTTGTTGCCCGTAAGCCTGAAGATGCTCGGACACCGGTTTTCGCGTCACGAATTCTATCAGGTAATAGAGAAGGTGTCCGCCATCGAGCAGTGGGATTGGCAACAGGTTAAGCACGGCAAGTGAGACACTGACGAGGGCCAGAAATTCGAGGAATCGAGCCGGTCCCATCTTCGCCGATTGCCATGCATAGTGAGCGATGCTAATCGGCCCGCTTATGTTGTGAACCGAGGCTTCTCCGATCACCATCTTGACCAGAAATTTCAGTGTGGTAACGCTCATTTCCCAGGTGCGCGCCGCCGCGCCGTAGACGGCCGATAGCGGACCGTAACGCTCGATGCCCATTGGTACGGTCTGAAGGTCGTCCGGAATCCTTACTTCAGCGCCGATTCTGCCGATGATCGCACCTTCGACATCTACTTGCGCCGGTGTCAGAGTCATCCAAATGTCTTCTTCGGATCGGGCGACCATTAAGTCCAGTGGCTGCCCCGGGTTGGCTCGAATCAATTCCACCCACTCGGTCCAGGTCTCTATCCCGGTACCATTGGCTTCGACGATTCGATCACCGGTCTTGATACCCGACAGATGAGCCGGTTCGCCCGGTACCACGCGTGCGATTACCGGAGGTATCGAAGGCCGCAAGGGCGTAATCCCGATTTCGGTAAAAAAGTCGCCTTCGCTGATATCGTCGATGGAGATTTTGGTGAAGTCGAGATTGGATAATCGTTCGGAACCACCGGGTAGGTGAATAACGATGTCCACTTTGCGACCGTCCAGAATCGCTACCAGCGACTTGCGGAAAACACCGTCCCAGGTGTGCGTCTTGAGGCCTTCGACTTCGACGATCTCGCTGCCTTGAACCAACCCGGCACGCGAGGCAAGCGAACCGTCTTCCACTTCGCCAATGATCGGGCGCGGCCCGCTGACACCCATTACCAGCATGACCCAGTAGGCGAAAAACGCGAACACAAAATTCGCGACCGGCCCCGCGGCTACCACGGCAGTACGGGTCGCCAGGGACTGCCGGTTGAAGGCCCTATGGGCTTCCTCTTCAGCCACTTCTCCTTCACGCTCGTCGAGCATTTTCACGTAGCCGCCCAGCGGCACGACCGCAATCACGAATTCCGTTTCGCCTGCCTGCCGCCGCCACAGAGGTTTTCCAAAACCAACCGAGAACTTGAGAATCTTCACCCCCAGCCGTTTCGCAACCCAGAAGTGGCCGAATTCATGCGCCGTGACGAGCACGCCGAGAGCAACGACGAATGATCCAAGCGTCTGAATTATTTCCATCAGTGAACGCCTTCGGCCAACTTCATGCGAACCTGTTCGCGCGCTTGTTCATCGGCCTCAAGTATGGTTTGCAGATCCGAGGCTTCGCGCGCGCTGACGTTTTTCAACGCATGCTCCACCAACATCGGGATCGTCGTAAAACCCGTTTTCTCATCGAGAAAAGCCGCGACCGCGACTTCGTTTGCCGCATTGAGAATAGCGGGGGCCGTCCCGCCGGTCGTCATCGCGTCTTTCGCCAGCTGCAGGCACGGGAAACGAGCGTAGTCCGGCTCTTCGAAATTTAATTTTCTGACTTCGAACAAATCGAGCCGGTCAACGCCCGAATCACAGCGCTCGGGCCAGGCCAGTGAATAGGCGATCGGGGTGCGCATGTCGGGATTACCCATTTGCGCAAGCACTGAACCATCAACGTATTCGACCATCGAATGGATGACGCTCTGTGGATGAATGACGACTTCGACCTGCTGCGGCGATGTGCCGAACAACCAACAAGCTTCTATCACTTCGAGACCCTTGTTCATCATCGTTGCCGAATCTACGGATATTTTCCTTCCCATAATCCAGTTTGGGTGTGCACAAGCCTGGTCTGGCGTCACGTGTTCCAGTTGCTCCAGCGGAACTGTGCGAAATGGGCCGCCGGATCCGGTTAACAACACCCGTGATACACCGACGGCGCCCAAGCCATGCCCGAAGTTCTGGGGCATACACTGGAACACCGCGTTATGTTCACTGTCTATCGGCAGCAGTTCAGCCTTATTGTCGCGGACGGCATCCATAAACAGTTGCCCCGACATCACCAATGATTCCTTGTTGGCCAACATCACGCGCTTACCTGCTTTTGCCGCGGCGAGATTGGGAAGAAGACCTGCGGCACCAACGATACCCGCCATGACATAATCAACCGCATCGTCGGAGACGACCGCCTCCAGCGCTTTGACCCCGACCAGTACTTGGGTGTCGAGACCGGCTGTTCGACAGCGCCTGTCCAATTCCTCACCGGCTTCTTCTTCGACCATCACGGCAAAGACGGGGTTCCATTGCCGACACTGCTCAAACATTGCATCGACATTCGAATGTGCGGTAAGGGCGAAAACCGTGAAACGGTCGAGCTGTCTCGAGATGACGTCGAGTGTATTGACACCGATCGTGCCGGTCGAACCCAGGATGGAAACGGCCCGCTTCATTGCTGCCCTACGCTGATCAATCCAACGGTAAAAACGGGTGCCGCCGCGAGCAAGCTGTCGATTCGGTCGAGAATACCACCGTGTCCGGGAAAAATAGAGCCGCTATCCTTTTTCCCGCAGCTGCGTTTTAGCAGGCTTTCCAGCAGATCACCGACGACCGATGCGATCAGCGTCACTGCGACGATCACGAGAACGACTGCGAGCGATGCCGGTTGCAACAGCGAGATCCAGATCGCCGAGAGAATCAGCGTCCCGACCAGCCCGATCGCTAGACCTTCCCAGGTTTTCCCCGGACTGATGCGGCTTGCAAGGCGCCGACGACCCAGCGCCCGGCCTCCGAAAAAGGCGAGGATGTCAGCGCTCCAGATCAGGACGAACAGCGCGATCAATAGGGTAGGCCATCGGACGAGAAGGAAGTAGACCGCAATCCATGCAGGGATTAAGACGACCCAGCCCAAAATTGCAATGCCAACGCCGCTCTGCAGGCGCGGCGCTTCTCGAATTTGATAATGAACGATCCACACGGCCGCGACCGCCCACCACGCACAGGCGAAGATCAGCACTCCGTATTCCGCCGCGGAGCTTCGAATTGTTTGATGGAGCATGACCGCGAGCGCGACTGTCAATAAAGCATACAACCAGCGTGAAGCCGGAGTACGGGCACCTGCCAGTGAAGCCCATTCGAGCGCAGCGATGAATATGAACAGGGTGAAGAACCCCTGCATGACCAGAGGTGGTAGATAGCAAATCCCTCCGATTACCAGCGGTCCCAATATCACGGCCGTCAAAATTCGCGCTGCAAGCACTCAAGCACCGTCGCTACGGGTCGGCTAAATCACCAAACCCGCACATTGTTACTCGGCATCGGACGTTACGAGCGTGTTCACCTCGCCGGTGACCTGTTCGCCCGTCCTGCCGAAGCGCCGTTGGCGCCCGGCATAGCTCGCCAGTGCCTTTTCGAATTCCTCTGTATCGAAATCCGGCCACAGACAGTCGGTAAAATAGAGTTCCGTATAAGCGAGCTGCCACAGCAGATAGTTGCTGATACGTTTTTCTCCGCCGGATCTGATGAGAAGATCGGGTTCAGGTAAATCGGCCAACGCCAAATTTTGCGCAATCAGTTCCGGCGAAATCGCCGAAGGTTCGAGTGCGCCCTGCCCGATTTTCACAGCCAGTTTGCGAACGGCCTCCGTTATGTCCCAGCGCCCGCCGTAATTCGCGGCAATGACGAGGTTAAGGCGCTCATTGTCACGCGTCTTGGCTTGCCCCTCGCTGATGCAGCGTCCGAGCTTCGCCGGGAAAGGCGCAACGTCGCCGATGATGCGCAACCTCACGTCGGCTTCGTGAAGGTGCTCAATCTCCTGTTCGAGCGCGACCACGAAAAGATCGAATAGCAGTCTCACTTCCGTCGGCGGTCGGCACCAGTTCTCGCTACTGAATGCAAACAGAGTTAACGCGTCGATGCCTGTTTCCGCACAATATTTGATGATGACCCGCAGGTTTTCGACACCCGCCCTGTGCCCTTCGATCTGCGGTAGCTGTCTTTTACGCGCCCAGCGACCATTGCCGTCCATAATGATGGCAACGTGGCGGGGAAGCCTCGATCCTGTTGTTGTCACCTTTTCACCCTCAAATTTCGAGCGTTTCCTTTTCCTTGCCGGCGACGATCTCGTCGATTTCCGCGACGTGTTCGTCAGTCAACTTTTGAACGACATCCTCACCCCGGTGTTCATCGTCTTTGGAGATTTCCTTTTCCTTGACCAAATCCTTCATATGCGAAATCGCGTCGCGCCGTATATTTCTCACAGCGACTTTTGCCTGCTCCGCTTCGTGCTTGATGACTTTGATCAATTCCTTGCGCCGTTCTTCCGTCAAGGCCGGCAACGGAATTCTGATTACCATTCCGGCTGTTGCAGGATTGAGTCCGAGGTCGGATTCCAGAATCGCCTTTTCTATGGCATCGACCATTGTCTTGTCCCATGCGGTCACAGTAAGGGTGCGCGCATCTTCGACCGCGAATTTTGCGGTTTGTGTAATTGGCGTGCGAGTTCCGTAATAATCGACGGTAACGTGCTCAAGAAGACTCGGGTGCGCGCGCCCCGTGCGGAGCCGTGTCAAATCCGACCGGAACGATTTGACGCTCTTACCCATACGGGATTTGGCGTCATCCGCAATATCTTTGACCATCCTACTCCTGCACCGTTACCAGAGTCCCGACCTCCTGTCCAAGCGCGGCCGCAACGAATGTGCCTGGCTTTGTCATATTGACAACGCGCAAAGGCATTTTATTGTCGCGGCATAATACGATCGCCGTAGCATCCATGACATTAAGCTTTCGTTCAAGTACATCGTCGTAATCGAGCGATTTGTATTTTTTCGCCTGATGATCGACGGCCGGGTCCGCTGAGTAAACGCCATCGACCTTAGTCGCCTTGATCATGAGGTCTGCGTCGATCTCAATCGCCCGTAGACTCGCGGCAGAATCGGTCGTAAAGAATGGGTTGCCCGTACCCGCTGCGAGGATGACCACACGGCCCTTTTCGAGGTGCCTCAGCGCGCGCCGACGAATATAGTCTTCGCAAACTTCATTGATTTTGATCGCTGACATGACGCGCGCGTATACGCCCTTGCGCTCCAATGCGTCCTGGATGGCCAGCGCATTGATCACCGTTCCGAGCATCCCCATATGATCGGCTGTTACCCGGTCCATACCCGACGCAGCAAGTCCGGCTCCGCGAAATATATTGCCCCCGCCAATGACGATAGCTACCTGTACGCCTGAATTTCGAAGGTCCTGAATTTCGTCGCCGATCCTTTCGAGTACAGCGGGATCGATTCCGTAATCCTTCTCGCCCAACAAAGCTTCACCGCTGAGTTTGATCAGTACGCGGTGATACCGAGCTTTCGGAGAATCACTCGTCATCGAAACTAGACCGCTCCTCAGGATCGGCCAGCGCTTCGTGCCTGCACCAGGACTTCATCTGCGAAATTCTCCTGCTTCTTTTCGATGCCTTCGCCGACTTCGTACCGGATGAAATGCCTGACCTTCGCGTCGCTTGCGTCGAGCAGCTGCGCCACCGTCCGATCCGTGTCCTTGACGAACGCCTGGCCCAGCAGCGTAATTTCGTTTATGAATTTCTTCAGCCTGCCGTCGACCATTCTCTCGACGATCTGCGGCGGCTTGCCGCTCTGCTCCGCTTGAGCAACCTGTATTTCGCGTTCTTTTGACAGTAACTCTTCGGTGACGTCATCTTCGCCGATACAAACCGGGCTACTGGCCGCCACCTGCATTGCAATGTCGCGCGCGAGATCGCGTGTCCCGCCTTCCATTGCAACTAATACCCCAATTCTGTTGCCGTGAATATACGACTCGATGATGCCCTCATCAAAATCGACATAATCGAAGCGGCGCACGGAAATGTTTTCCCCGATTTTAGTTATAAGGTTCGTACGCATTTCCTCGATAGATTCACCGTTGTCACTGACCGCGGCAGCCAGAGCCTCGAGATCTTGCGGGCGGTGCCGGAGAAGAACCGCCGCGACGCTCTGCGTAAACTGCGTAAAGTTATCATCTTTCGCGACGAAATCGGTTTCACTGTTAACCTCGACGAGAACCGATCTACTTCCGTCGACGACGGCGATAACAGCGCCTTCAGCCGCAATTCTACCCGCCCTTTTTGCGGCTTTCGCCGCACCGGACTTGCGTAGGTATTCCAGTGCGGCCTCTATATCTCCATCGGTTTCGACCAGTGCTTTTTTGCACTCCATCATGCCCGCGCCCGAGCGTTCACGTACTTCTTTCACCATGCCGGCCGAAATCGCCATGTTTCAGTTCCTCTGCATGTATTGGTGACGATAAAAGCCTAATGTGCTGTCGCCCAATAAGCCTTCATCATTCGCTGGTCCTCATGGTGCGCGACTGATTGAAGTTTACCGCGGGACAGCGCACGAGTTATTCTTTTGTCGTCGCTTCCACGCCGTCTTCGACATTGGATTCGGTGGTGTCATCCGATTCAGTGCTCGCAGACACCTCCACGCCTTCCACTGCCGTTTCGGGCTCTATCGATTCATCCTCTGATTGAACCGAAGCTTTTTCCGAAGCCGGCGCCGAAAGTACTTGCGCTTCGGCTTCATCGATTTCCACAAAATCGTCGGCCGCCCCCCCCGCCGCTTCGGATATGATAAGACGGCTGTCGAGAATCGCATCGCAAATGGCTTTGGCGTAAAGATTGATCGAACGTATCGCATCGTCATTCCCCGGAATCACGTAGTCGATTCCGTCGGGTGAATGGTTCGTATCGACGACCGCAACGATCGGGATACCGAGCTTGATGGCTTCGGCGACCGCGATGCGTTCGTGCCCGACGTCGACGATAAACAAAGCGTCGGGCAGACTTTCCATATCCTTGATACCGCCGAGCCCCGCATTCAGTTTTTCGAGTTCACGCCGGATCTGCAGCCCTTCCTTTTTCGACATGCGCTCAAGTCCGCCTGATTCGATCATCTCCTCGTGTTCGCGCAGTCGGTTGATGGATTGTTTGACCGTCTTGAAATTGGTCAACATGCCGCCGAGCCAGCGTCGGCTTACGTAAGGCATGGAACAACGCTGCGCTTCGCGTGCAATCGCCTCCTGGGCAGTCCGTTTCGTTCCCACTAAGAGGATCTTTCCACGCTTCGCCGCGAGGCGACCGACGAAATTGATCGCCTCCTCGAACAGGGGTAATGACCTCTCAAGGTTAATAATGTGGATCTTATTGCGTTCCCCGAAGATGTACGGGGCCATTTTTGGATGCCAGAATCGGGTCTGGTGGCCGAAATGCACACCAGCCTCCAACATCTGGCGCATGCTTATATCGCTCATCGCGTCTTCTCCTAACGGGTTAGGCCTCCACGAACCCCAAGCGCCAATCCGCCGCTGTCGCAGCAGACACCCGGACGCGTGTGTCGATTCGTGTGCGTAATTATTTCGAAGCGGGCTTAAGAAACCTCTGAATAATCGGGTTCCATGGCGCCCATCCACCAAGTAATTGGGTGCGCAACGGGTGCTGGTACCTTCCTGAGGCGCAGCCACACTGGCGCAGAACCATTTTTTTCGCCAATTCGTTAATGCGTGGCGCTTGCAGTTTCGCGGCCCCTTCGACATTAACACGGGTTCAAACGGTGTTTTCCCGTGCAAGCAATTGCCTAGAAGGCGCGCGTTTTATACCATAGAACCTTCGGCACAACAATGACTTGGAAGCAGATACCTAATGCCGGTCTCGATTAAAACAGCCGACGAAATAGAGAAGATGAGAGTTGCCGGCCGCCTCGCCGCAGCGGTGCTTGATATGATCGAGCCACACGTACTAGAGGACGTGACCACGGCGGAATTAAACCTCATGTGCCACGACTATATCGTCGATGTCCAGCAGTCGATCCCCGCGCCCCTCGATTATCAAGGCTTTCCAAAGTCGATATGCACGTCGGTCAATCACGTCGTCTGCCACGGTATTCCCGCCGATAGGAAGCTGAAAAACGGTGATGTCGTGAATATCGACATCACCGTCATAAAAGATGGATTCCACGGCGACACATCGAAAATGTTTTTCATCGGTGATCCCTCCAACAAGGCCAGACGCCTGGTCGAGACCTCCTACGATTGTCTAAAAACGGGAATCGAGATGGTGCGGCCGGGGGTCCGGCTGGGCGACATCGGCGCCGCCATCCAGCAATTGGCGGAATCGAGGAATTTTTCGGTCGTGCGTGAGTACTGCGGACACGGGATCGGCCGAGAATTCCATGAAGAACCACAAGTACTTCACTATGGCGTTTCCGGTACGGGCCTCGAGTTGCGACCGGGCATGACGTTCACCATCGAACCGATGATCAATGCTGGAAAACGCCACGTAAAACTGCTGCCGGACAACTGGACGGTCGTAACAAAGGATCGAAGCCTTTCAGCACAGTGGGAACATACGATATTGGTCACGGATACGGGCCGCGATGTTTTGACCGCACGCGCCGAAGAACGCTTTGAAGTAGCGGCGTGAACCTCCGATCAGCGAAGGTCACGGTGCTCAAATCTTTGTCATGAGGCAGGCCGCTCCCGGTTCCGAATCCGATTTGATCGCGCGCGCGGAGAGGTATGCCGGCTTAACGATTGAACAGCTGACGCGCAAGACAAGTATGCGACGGCCGCAAAATCTGAAAAGTCACAAAGGCTGGGTCGGCGAATTGCTGGAGATCGCTCTCGGCGCCGACGCATCGTCCAGACCGGTCCCTGATTTCGAACACCTTGGTATCGAGCTTAAAACGGTTCCGCTCGACCAGAACGGCCTGCCGCGTGAATCGACCCATGTTTGCACAGTGCAAACGAAGGATCTAATGGGTCAACAATGGAAAAATTCCACCGTGTACGCGAAGTTGAAACGCGTGCTCTGGATCCCGATAGAAGCAAGCCCCTCGATCCCGCTCGGCGAGCGCCGGGTTGGCCGGCCGATCATCTGGAGCCCGAGTTCGGGTCAGGAAGAGGTATTGCGTGAAGATTGGGAAGAGCAGGTCGAACTAATCGTGACGGGGCGCCTGCACGAACTGGACGCACGAATGGGAACCTACCTGCAGATTCGCCCCAAAGCCGCAAACGCCCGCTCCCTGGCGCCGGCAACCGACGCAGACGGCGCTCCGACACGAAGCTTGCCGCGGGGATTTTACCTGCGTCCGGCCCTCACCCGCTTGATCCTGGTCGATTCAGCTGACTAGTGTCCTGGCCCGTGACCAAGTGGCGTAAGTCGCGCCGGATTTTTTGTCGCTGGCATGGCGCGACGCCGCCGTGTACCGGGCTCTACACAAGCAGG
>JAYYZW010000053.1:0-6379 GCA_036339995.1 Pseudomonadota bacterium | reverse complement strand
ATGAAACGGGAACTCAACGGTCCAGACTTTTTCTCCGGCGGCCAGATCCCAGGCCTGCAGTTCGCCGATGTGATGCGCGGCATCCTCGTGGGGAAAAACTTCGATCGTCGAAAACTGCATGCCCAGATAAAGATCTCCGCGCCGGTATTTCGCCGGCTCACCGGTAAATGCGCCGCAAAGATTATCGTTCGCCGGAATGTAGAGGTAGCGAGTCTTGGGATTGTAAGCGGACGGTGGCCAGTCCTTGCCACCCCAGAGGCTGGGGCAGAACTCGACGCGCGAACCCGTCCGCGGAACTTTAGTCGGGTCGTATTCCGGACGGCCGGACTCCGGGTCGAGCCCAGTGAAGACGTTCTGACGCACGAACGGGGTCGCATCGAGGAAACGAATGTCCTCAGCGCTTCGTTCGAGCAGCCATAAGTATCCATTGCGTCCCGCGTGAACGAGGGCCTTGATCTTTCTGCCGCCGCGCTCGATATCGATGAGCAGGGGCGCGGAAACTTCGTCCCAGTCCCACGAACCATTCCAGTGGTATTGATGATGCGCGCGCACCTCGCCGGTGGCGATATCGAGTGCAAGCACGGAAGTCGCGTAGAGATTGTCGCCTGACCGTTGATCTCCGATCCAGGGGCCTGCGTTGCCCGTGCCCCAGTAAGCGAGTCGGGTGTTCGGGTCGTAACTGCCCGTCACCCAGATCGAAACGCCGCCCCGCTTCCAGGTGTCACCGGGCCAGGTTTCGTGGCCTTGCTCGCCGGGTCCCGGCACCATGTAAGTCTTCCACAGCGGTTCGCCGGCATCCGCCGAGAACGCTTGGATGAAACCGCGGATGCCGAGGTCGCCGCCCGACATACCGACCATCACCTTGCCGTCCACCACGAGCGGCGCAAGCGTCATGTAATAACCGCCTAAGTAGTCTTCGACTTCCCGCTCCCACGTCACTTCCCCGGTGCGGGCATCGAGCGCGATCAGGTAAGCGTCGACGGTTGCGAGGTAGACGCGATCGCTCCACAGGGCGACACCGCGATTGGTCGGGTGGAGTTGCATGAGATCGTCCGGCAATTCGCGCTGGTAACGCCAGATCAAATCGCCTGTGCGCGCATCGAGTGCTAACACCTGATTTTCAGGCGTCGTGATGAACATGATCCCATCGTTGACGATGGGCGGCGACTGGTGCGCTTCCTCGACGCCGGTGGAAAAGGTCCAGACGGGGATGAGACCAGCCACGTTGTCGGGCGTGATCTGGTCCAGCGGGCTGTATCCCCAGCTGTCATAAGTGCCGCGGTACATCAGCCAATTTCGGGCCTCGGGCTCAAGCAGGCGTTCGGCGGTGACCGGGTTGTAATCGATGGGATCTGCGCCGACAGCGAATGAAACCAAGGCGCTCATGCACGCAAGTACAAATAAATGCCTGAATCGTTTCATGCTTCGCTTCATTTCCTCTTTGCGCCAACACGGTTCGTAAATTTACCGGCAACGACGATGTTCCGGCCGACGCGTTTGATCGGCAAGGCGGGGAGGGCACGCCGAGCGGGTCCGCCCACCACTGCCGCGCGATTCCTGGGATCGAACTCGGAGGCGTGACAGGGACAGATAAAATACTCCTCGGCCGCGTTCCACTCCGAAACGCCGCAGGCTTCATGGGTGCATATCCCGGAATAGGCCACGATGCCTCCGTCCGCGACTGCGCGAGTCTGCTCGCTCAATTCGTCGTCCTCGAAACGTACGAGCAGGATCTGATTCAAACGCGACCGCTCGCGCGCGATTCCCGCAGCGGGATCGCGCGGGTAGGCGAGGAGCGGCGGGCCGTTCAACGGGAGCTCGTCGACCGAGATGACGCGACCGTCATCTTCCCAGGAGGGACGTACCAGTTCGTCGCCGATTTGCGGCGGTAATTTCCGAGGGCCTTTCGAATGCGTTCCAGCGTTCGCGACGACGGAGGTGCCGATTCCGAATAAAGTGCTACCGAGCATACCTGCAAGCAGTGTGCGGCGCCGGGCGTAGCACCTGGGGTCAAAGCGCGGCGAACGGGACATCCACCCAGTGTCGCCCGTCCCGAACGTCATGGCAATACCGGACGGATTTACGTTGGCGAACATGCGGATAGCCCGAAACGGGGTGTCGCGAACGCGGATAGTATCAACAGAGCCGCCGCTTCTTGCTCCTTCCGGTGGCTGCAATTAACATCGAATACGATTAGCTCCATGTTTCCCCGATGATACAAGCCCCTAAGGAATCACAATGATTGCCGAAATCTACGCTTTTGAATGCGGGCAACTCACCATGCCGCTCGCAATATTCTTCGAGAACGCCGATGACGGCACGATGCGCGCACCGATCCCGTCGTTTTTGATCAAGCATCCTAAAGGGACAGTGTTGTTCGATACCGGACTGAACGAGGTGATAAAAACCGATCCGGTTGGATATATGGGAGAACGGCTGGCGGGCATAACGGAGGTCCACTTCAGCGATGGAGAAGAGATCGCGTCGCGGCTGGAAACCGTGGATATCGATATCGAGCGGATAGATTTCGTCGTCAACTCGCACCTGCATTTCGACCATTGCGGATGCAATGACAAGGTCGTCAATGCGCCTGTCATCATCCAGAAACGCGAATGGGACTGGGCCACCAAGCCGGAGCCCGACGGCGGATATGTCCGTTCGGATTACGACACCGGGCAGGACATGAAAATCATAGAGGGTGAATACGATCTCTTCGGGGACGGCAGCGTCGTGTGCATTCCCACCTACGGCCATACCCCGGGCCACCAATCGCTCAAGATTCAAACCGCGAAAGGCGAATACGTGCTGACGGGTGATGCCTGTTACCTGCGCAAGACCCTGGAAGAGCTCGCTTTACCGGGAGTCATGCACGACCGCGAACAGACGATCGCATCGCTCAATAAATTCCGCGAACTGCAGGCGCGCGGCGCGCAGATCATCTATGGACACGACCCGGAATTTTGGCCAAGCCTGCCGAAAGGGCCTGAGCGGGTTGCGTGATTTTAAGCGAACGTATTCAGTGGCGAAGTTAGAGGAGAAAACCGCGGCAGATTCCGGCGTCCGAATTCAGGCAAGTGCCCGAACCGGCAGCAACACGCCGTGCACGGCGCGAGCCGCCTCGGAACCCAGAAAGCAGATGACGTTCGCCAGATCCTGCGGCCGTACCCAATTCGAGAAATCCGCGTCGGGCATGTCCGCGCGATTGGCGGGTGTATCGATGATGCTGGGTAGAACAGCGTTGACGTTGATGCCCTGCTGCCGTAATTCCTTCGACAGGCTTTCGGTCAATCGCATTACGGCGCCCTTGGCGACGCAATAAGCGCCCATGTTGGCCTGGCCTTCGCGCGCGGACATCGCACCGACATTGACAATACTGCCGTGGCCGCGGGCCACCATTTTCGGGACGACGGCGCAGACGGTGTTGCGCATCGTCGAGACATTCATGCGAAACATGTGATCCCATTGCTCGGCGGTCGTCTCATGTACTGCCGGACCCATGGCGAATCCTCCGGCAATGTTAAAAACCACGTCGATGTCACCGATCTGCCGGATGCATTCCATGGTCGCTGGTGCGTCGGTCAGGTCGACGGAAAATTTTCGAATGTCTTCGTGACCCGCACATTCGTGCAGATCCAGCGCCGACACCAAGGCACCCTGCAGGCGGGCGGTTTCGGCCACGACCTGTCCCAAGGCGCCGCTTGCGCCGGTCACTAGCACGGATCGTGCGGTCAACACGGCGCGAACCCGAGCGGAACCGTAGTAATGATTTCAGCGGTCACGATAAAGGCGTGTGTTGCGAAGCCCTCGAATTCCGCATCCTTGGGCTGATGCTCCAAACCTGCCAAGTCCTTGAGAAATCCTTCGCACTCGTTGTCCCTGAGCCCCACCCGGATTTCGACGGCCTTTTGCTAAAAACAAGCGAGGATCCCGAGTAATAAACCCCTCGGGAGGTCGTCTTATGAGTTTATCATAAGCAAAGCCGAACCCCATTCTTCAGGTAGAAAATAGCCGTTTCCGAATTGGGTAATATAAATGCGGCATAAGTTTAGACCGCAGCGGAGAGACACCCTGATGGTTCAAAAAATACGACGGGTCGTTACGGGACATGACGATCAAGGCAGATCGGTTTTCATCATGGACGGCGAGGGGGGAAACGTTAAGGAGATGGAGTCGATGCCGGGGCTTGCGTTGACCGATCTGTGGGAAACGAGCACCATGCCCGTGGACAACGGCGGTACCGACGATGCAGCGGATCGTCCGGTGGTACTCGAACCGCCTGCCAATGGCACGATATTTCGCATCGTCGAATTTCCACCCGATTCAGCGTGGCGCGGACAAGGCGACGCCGCAGAAGCCTTTGATTCAATCGGTGCCGGCCACGCCGCGGACGACGTATCCGACGATCCCATGATGCACACTACTGCGACGATCGATTACCTCGTCGTACTGCGCGGAGAAATCTGGGCAATCCTGGATGAAGGTGAAATCTGTCTCAAGCAAGGGGACGTCATGATTCAACGCGGCACGAAACATTCCTGGAGCGTGCGCACGGACGAGCCCTGCCTGCTCGCGGCGGTACTCGTCAATGCGGTGCCGGTATAATTTCAAATCTTTGAAAATTTCGAACCCGAGGAGTGTGTCATGCACGTAGGCTATGCACCCGTATTTCAAAATCCAGAAAACAGACTACCGGATACCGAGGTCTATCGCGAGGAGGTACGTCTTGCCGAAATGGCCGAACCCATGGGCTTTGATTCGATATGGTCTGTTGAGCATCACTTCACCGATTACACGATGTGTCCTGACGTCGTGCAGTTCCTGACTTATATGGCAGGAAAGACACGGCACGTTAAATTGGGCACCATGGTTATCGTCCTGCCGTGGCACGATCCGATGCGGGTAGCCGAGCAGATTTCGCTACTCGATCACCTGTCGGGCGGACGCATGATCCTCGGGCTTGGCCGCGGCTTGGGAAACATCGAATTCGAGGGATTCCGAATCGATCAAGGAACCGGCCGACAGCGATTCGTGGAGTACGCAGAATTGTTGATCGAGGGCCTGGAGTGCGGGTTCCTGGAGGGCGGCGACACGCTCAATCAACCGCGGCGGGATATCCGTCCGTTCCCTTTCAAGTCATTCAAGGGCAGAACTTACGCGGCCGCCGTGTCGCCGGAATCGATGCCAATCATGGCGAAGCTAGGTATCGGCCTGCTCGTGATCCCGCAAAAACCCTGGGACGTCGTGCGACAGGATTTCGCAATCTATCGGGACGTTTTCCTTAACACCAATGGTTGCGAGCCGCCGCAGCCGCTCTGCGGCGGTTTCTACTTCGTTGACGAGGATCAAGACCGGGCCGAGGAGATGGCCTACAAATGGATCGGCCGCTATTACCACTCGGCGATGAAACACTACGAGATGACCTCGGAGAAATTTGGAAGTCATGAAGGGTATGAGTTTTATAAAAACGTCGGCAAATACATCGAAAGGCACGGTCTGGACGGCGCGGCCGAGGATTTCGTAAAATTAATGCCCTGGGGTACGCCGGAGCAGGTGCTCGAGAAAATCGCCTACATGAGGGACCAGGTCGACATGAACGGCATCATGGGTAATTTCAGCTATGCGGGCATGCCGTACCTTGAAGCCGAGCGCAACATGCGGTGCTTCGCACAGCACGTATTGCCTGAATTGAAGAAGTGGGACACCAATCCGCTGGTTGAACCAGCGCCCCTGGAAATTTGCGCGGCGTGACGACGTTTGGCATAGCTATCGCTGACCGTCTCGAAATCGTGTCACACGCCGCCAATGCGAAGCCGGAACGGGCGGCAACTACCATCGATGAAGCCACCGCCGCAGCAGGGTGTTGAGATGAGCGGGCTGGCAGCAGTCTGGAAGTCGGATGCTCGCGTACGCGCCGTTTTCAACTGCCGGCGGTAATGACCTCGATGTTCGGCTTCTGCTGAATGGTCTGCAGCACCACGCAACAACGTTCAGTCAACTGCACGATCTTGGCGAGAGTTTCCGCCGGCGCATCGGCATCGATATCAAAAGTCAGCCGGATGTCCCGGAAACCAACCGGTGCGTCCTTGGCCACGCCAAGCGTTCCGCGGAAATCGAGGTCACCTTCGGCGCTGATTCTCGATCGGGTGAGTTCGACCCCGAACGCGGTCGCGACCGCCTTTAAGGTGACCCCGGCGCAGGCCGTCAGCGCTTCCAGCAGCATGTCGCCCGAGCAGGCTTGCGTACCGTCGCCTCCCGTCGCGGGATGCAGACCGGCTTCAATCATGCCCTTGGAAGTTTCGACCTTGCAAGCGACACCCTCGGCGCCGTTGGATTCCGAGCGCAAGGTAATGAGCGCGGCTTCAGGCGTTTCCTTGTATTG